>JABSOG010000128.1 GCA_013216025.1 Algicola sp.
CTGACTGACAGGAGTGATTTTATAGGTCCCATTTTCCGCATACGCGGGGGACCAATAAATACCATCCTATAAATCATGAAATGGTATAATTCTTGTGTACGTAATATTATCAGGCACTCTCCTTATTAAGTGTATTATTTGATAAAAAGCATTATCGTCTACTTTGCGTATGTAATAAATCTTGAGTAAAATGTTGCGCTGCATTGCCGCTAACAACCACCTGAATTCTAACAAATGCCTTACGGGGCAAATCAGCTTCAAATTGTTGTGAATGATGATCGAGCATGAAATGACAATGTTCGATACCAGACGGGCTTTGCGTTCGGGTTGGTGACTTAAAGACAGTGCCTTCAAGAACCAACTGATTCATCGCCACAAATCTTACTCTGCGCTTGCCGCCGCTTCGCCTTCAGGGGCTCGGGGAGCTTCTTTTCTTGCTTCTCTGTTGTCAGGACGCGAATCGCGGCTGTCAGGTCGTGAATCACGAGAATCACGGCTATCGCCACGACTTTCGCGAGATTCTTTCTCACGAGCAATTGGAGAAGCATCAGTTACTGCGGCTTTGGTACGCATGATCATGTTACGAAGAACAGCATCATTGAAGCGGAAAGCTGTTTCAAGCTCGCCTACCACTTCGGCAGTAGATTCAACATTCATCAAAACATAGTGTGCTTTGTGAAGTTTTTCGATTGGGTAAGCCAACTGGCGACGGCCCCAATCTTCTAGACGGTGTACAGTGCCACCGGCTTCAGTAATTGTACCAGTATAACGTTCAATCATACCAGGTACTTGTTCACTCTGGTCTGGATGGACCATGAAAACGATTTCGTAATGACGCATTGTTGCTCCCTACGGGTTAGTAGCCTCGATAGTGGTTCAGCCGTACCATTTTGAGGCAAGGAACTTAGTTATTGGCTGATAAGGACGCGCATTGTAGGGGTTAAACGCAAAATTTACAACTGTCTTTGACGGATAACTTCAAATAAACAAACACCCGTTGCCACCGAGACATTCAAACTGCTGACAGAGCCCGCCATTGGTATCTTAATCAACTCGTCACAATGCTCTCTGGTCAGCCTTCTAAGGCCCGAGCCTTCAGCGCCCATGGCCAAAGCAATAGGGCCTTTGAACTCGGTTTGATAAAGGTTTTTATCGGTTTCACCGGCAGTGCCAATGATCCAAATACCTTCATCTTGCAAAAAACGCATGGTCCGCGCCAAATTGGTCACCTGAATAAAAGGCACCGTATCAGCCGCGCCACACGCCACTTTTTGCACGGTAGGGGTGATTTTTGAAGCGTTATCTTTGGGCACAATAATCGCAGTAACACCCGCCGCATCGGCGCTTCGCATACAAGCACCCAGATTGTGCGGGTCAGTTACGCCATCAAGGATCAGCAAAAAAGGCGGCACTTTAGACTTTTCAAGCAATTCGGCCAAATCCGTTTCGTTCAATTGCGCCGCCGGTTTAACCCGAGCCATCACGCCTTGATGGCGTTCATCGTCAGACTTATTATCAAGTACCTTACGGGCCATAAACTGCACCGAAATGCCCTGCTGGCGACCCGCATTGATGATATTCACCAAGCGGTCATCTTGACGGCCCTTAAGCGCATAAATTTCGATAATACGCTCGGGCTGACGTTGCAGCACAGCCTCAACCGCATGAAGACCAAAGATTAATTCTGATTTACTACTCATGAGCTCTTTTCCGCTTTGACTTTTTTACGGGCGTTTCTGCCCAGGCGTGGACGCTTTTTGGCTTTCTTCGCCGTGTCCTTTGTTTTATTAGAGGTTTTGTTTGAGGCGTTTTTTTTACTGCTTTTATTTTTAACCGGACCTTTGGCTGCTTTTTTAGCCTCTTTGCCGGTCTCTTTAGTTACGTCTTTGACCGCAGTTTTTGGCTTTTTTCTCTTGCCAATCAGGCCCTTGGCCAACTGCTCACGAATGCTCAAATCGTCGTCGTTCTTGCCTGCCTTAGCCTTAGCGCTGCGTCGAGGTTTTTTTGGCGTATCGTCATCATCCAGCACAAAATCAATCTTGCGCTGCTCTAACTTAACCGCAGCCACTTTCACTCTAACAGTCCCGCCCATGCGGTAAACCTTGCGACTGGCTTCGCCAATCAACATATGACGTCCGGCATCATAATTATAATAATCATTGCGTAACGACGACACATGCACCAAACCATCAACATACAACTCATCGATACGAACAAAAAAGCCGAAATTGGTTACAGAGGCAATAATGCCGTCAAACGAGTCGCCAATATGGTCCTGCATATATTCGCATTTAAGCCAATCAGACACTTCACGGGTGGCATCATCAGCCCGGCGCTCAGTCGTCGAACACTGCACACCAATCGCATCGGCTTCATCGGCTTCGTACAACCAATGACCATTGGTTTTTTGGCCTTGATTGTTCAAAATACCTTTGATGGTTCGATGAACAACCAAGTCAGGATAACGGCGAATGGGTGAGGTAAAGTGGGCATAAGCCGTTAACGCCAAACCAAAGTGACCGTTATTCTCGGCCTGGTAAACTGCCTGCTTCATAGAGCGCAGCAGCATAATTTGAATCAGCCCAATGTCCTCTCGGTCATCAAGGCGTTTAAGCTCGGCAGTCAATTCAATTGGCGTTGGGTCTAGCGGCAAAGTGGTAGTAATACCCAGCTCAGCCAAAAAGCCACTGAAATTTGACAGCTTGGTTTGATCAGGCTGCTCATGCACCCTAAACAGTGCGTGGGCTTCGTGTTTGGTAATAAACTTGGCCGCAGACACGTTGGCCATGATCATACATTCTTCAATCAGCTTGTGCGCATCGTTACGCGTCACTGGTACAATGCGCTCAATTTTACGCTGTGCATTAAACAAAAAGCGGGTTTCGACGGTTTCAAACTCAATCGCACCACGTTGCTGACGTGAACCATGCAAAGCACCATACAAATCATGCAAAGCTTCAATCGGTGCCACCAATTTGTCATGCTGTTGACGTAACTCTTTGTCGCCATCGAGTATCGCCGCAACCTGGGTGTAGGTGAAACGACACGAAGAATTCATCACCGCTTCATAGAACTTGTGACCCGACAGCTTGCCCTTGGCGCTCACGGTCATTTCACAAACCAGACACAAACGGTCAACTTTGGGATTCAGTGAACACAACCCATTGGACAACACTTCAGGTAACATCGGAATAACATTTTCGGGGAAATAAACCGAGTTACCACGATTCAGCGCTTCCATGTCCAAAGACGAACCTTTGGTAACATAAGCACTAACATCGGCAATCGCCACCCACAAACGCCAGCCACCGCCGCGTTTGGCTTCGCAATACACCGCGTCATCAAAATCTCTCGCGTCTTCGCCATCGATGGTGACCAAAGGCAATTTGGTCAAATCGATGCGACCCTTTTTAGCCGATGCTGGCACTTCCACTGCCAATTTTGCCACTTGGTCGGTGACGTCTTGAGGCCAAACATGGGGGATATCGTGATTACGCAAGGCAACCTGAATTTCCATGCCCGGTGCCATATGGTCACCCATCACCTCAAAAATTCGCCCCATGGCGTTCATCCGGTGAGTGGGTCGTTGAGTCAACTCAACAGACACAACCTGATTGAGTCGTGCGCCATTTTCTGCGCCCGGCTGAATCAAAATCTCTTGGCCAATGCGCGCGTCTTCAGGCACCACAATGCCCACGCCTTTGTCGATAAAATAGCGGCCAACAATCGGTTCGCTACGAGATTTCAACACCCTAACAAGCGAAGCTTCTGGTTTGTTTTTAAAGCCTTTTTTATGAGACTTGGCCAGAATAAGGTCGCCGTGGATCAACTTTTTCATTTCAAAAGCAGGGATATACCAGTCATCACCGCCGTCTTCGAGTTCAAGAAAGCCAAAGCCATCACGATGGCCGACGACCTTGCCGTTAACCATCTCCATTTTATCGGGCAACGCATAACGTTTAGCCCGAGTAAAAATGATCTGGCCCTCGCGCTCCATGGCGCGCAGACGACGCTTGAGACCGATCGACATTTCATCGTCGTCGATTTTAAGCGTAATCAGCAACTCTTTAAAGGACATAGGCATGCCCTTTTCAGTCATAAGATTGAGGATATATTCCCGGCTTGGGATAGGATTTTCGTACTTTTCTTTTTCACGTTGAAAAAAGGGATCTTTTATAGTCATTCAGTCAGTAATATTTTCATTTTTTGTAAGGTAAACGGCCCTTAGGCCGAAAAGTTGCCGTGATTATATAGTAATTGACGGTTAAATAAAGGACGCTCGGTTTTTAATCTGTGGTTTGAGGGGATGAGAGATACAAATCCCTGCTACGAAGCACAACCGAAGGATGAGACGAGCTTGCGAGTCGAGGTTAGCGCAGCGCAACCCATCAATCAAAATGTTTCGGCTATCACTGCTGTATTCGAATACGTCCCGTAGGTCAGCGATTGGTCTTTTGTTGGCTTGTTGCATTTGAGTTAGTCTATATATAGACTAACAATGAACCACTTAATGAGAGGACGGGCCAATGAGAATAGAAACCATTAGTTATCTGAAGCAACATGCTGCAAATTTGGAGCTTGATGAACCCATGATCGTCACTCAAAGCGGCAAGCCGGTTTACCGAATTGAATCAGCAGCAACTGCCCAGCTAAGAGACGAGGGGATTGCATTGCTCAAGTTGATGAATCTGGCAGAGCGGGATATTCAATCCGGTCGAACATATAGTACCGACGAAGCACTAGCGATGTTAGATGAAGAGTTGTCCTCTGGCGTGGTCTCTGTGGAATGAGCAAAGTAGAAATCACTCGTGTAGGCTACCAAACTTTACGAATGTTGACCCGCTACATGACTCAATTTATCGGTATTGATAATTCGCGTGACTTAGCTCACAGGTTACTTTCAATCTGTGAAAGTGAACTGTCTGAAAACCCCAATCAGTGCCCTGTCTGCCATGAGTTGGAAATGCTTGGGGTATGTGACTACAAACAACTGACTATAGACAAATACAAAGTGCTCTACCGATATGATCAAGCACAAGATCGCGTTTTTATTACAGCCTTTATGCGACACAAGCAAAGTGCTAATCAATTACTCATTGACCACTCCTTGTTGGCACATTAGCTTAGAGTTCCTAAATTTTAATTATTTTCTTCACCGTCAACAACCACAACCGCTTCACCGTCCACCGCCGCCCGATCAGCCTTAGAAATATACTTGGATTTGTTGCTGCTACGCAATTTGGCGTTGGTTTTTTTGACTTTCTTTTTCAGTCGGTCATTGAGTTTTTTCTTTCTGTTCATTGGTCATGCCTTAAATCATTTAATGGTGGTTACAATATCCCAAGCGTCTAAGGCAGCGCAATAGTAGTAGCAAAATCGCAGTCTTCAAGGCAAAGGTAAAGCTGGAGAAAAATTTTACTTTACCGGATAAATAATAAATTTGTCCATAACATGCTTTTGGTTAGAGGGCGCTATTTTATCCAATTTTGCTTTAAGTTCTAATAAATCCTCACGGTGTAAAACAAGTGATGCTTCGCTGGGATGAAAGGTACTGCCCATGACATAGTCTTTTTTCGGGGTCGACGACATTTCAATATGAGCACCCAAGATGGCAGCAATCCGATTGTTTTGGCTGAACTTGACTAATCGGTCGATGCTTTGCTTGTATTGCGCCCACTGATTAATATAAAGGCGTCCGGGATAAAGTGTATCGCCAGTCATTAACCATTGGGTTTTATGGTCATAGAATGTAATCGCATCTTGTAGGTGCCCTGGAGATGGAATGATGTTCACAAGGCGATTGCCCAAATCAATTTGAGCGATTTGTTCCGGCCAGTTCTTCAGCCCAAATGCAGTCTTCATGTTTTGTTGGTTGTTTGGCGCGATCACTGTTGTATTCGCACGATTGTAAAACTGTTTATCTGCTGCAATATGATCGCTGTGGCTATGAGAGTGGACAACTAACAAGGATACCGTTTGAGGCTGATGTTGTCGTATTTTTACCCGCTTAAGGCTTATCTTATTTACAATATCAGCCAACGGGAAGCTGTTTTTACTAGCTGTCGCGCCCGTATCTATCAACAATGCCTTTTGCTCTCCAAATAACAGATACATAAATGGTGCTTCGGAATGAAGACACATATTTTGTCTGAGAATATAAGTATCTTGATCATACTGGTGAACTTCAATGGCGTCATGATTGTCTTTGTTGCAATCAGCCATCCCGCTGTACCAAACCTTTTGTTGTAATTGTTCTATCGTTGCTGCGTAACTGGTGCTAAAAAAGGTTAGAACCAGCAGATATATCAGATGCTTATGTGAAATGTTCATTTTTTAAAATCCGCCGTTTCAAAATAAGCCATTGTTGTTAGTCCACAGCTGTTGAGTTGTTTTTGAATAGTCAGTCGATCTTTGCTTTTCGGTTGGCGGCAGCCATTGTTCTGACGGGTTTTTAGCTGTGCATCGTTTGATAACGCGATAAACCCGATGGCATCAAATGAAGGGGCCTGTTGGATTTTGTGGGCAATAATTGCGCTGTTGGCACTGATGGGGGCAACATAAAATATTGCCGATTCAGCCTGATAGTTTGGTTGTATCTTTTCAACCAAAATCTTTTTAACAAAAGTCACTTTTTCCGTACTGGTTTGCTTTCCGCCACGCTCAAAATGGCCTGCAAAGAACTGGGTTTCAAGCGTCAACGTTTCTCCATTAATGAGTTTTTGTAAATCAAATCGCTGCGGTAGTAGGGTGACCATGCCTTTTTTGAACATCGCTTTGATTTTATGGTCATTTGCGGTCTGTATTTTGTAAATAATCTGATAGTTATGGGGTTTGCTGTACAAAGGCAAGTGGCTGGCGTAAAGCCCTGTTTGCTGATCATGGAGTAATACCATGCCATGAGAGCCAACCAATGAGTGATTCTCATGTTGGTTTTTTGCATGAACACCAGAAGTGCCAATGACAAACAACAGAAAAATCATAAAACGGCTGTTTGATGGGCGGGTAAATAAGGCTTTGAGATATTTTGTGAGTGTCATTTCAATATTCCAAGAAAAAGCGGCAGAATTGCCATACCGCTATATACTGGTTTAAAAACCCCTTGGTTGCTACAATTCAATCCACATTGACCGCTAAGGAAACCAATGGCAGGCCATGCCCCACCACCTGCTGTTTAACAAACACTATGAATAAAATTTTCACTCTCTTACTGCTAGCCCTCAGCCTGAGCGCCCAAGCGGCACAACTGGTTATTGATGACGTTAATGTCATTGATGTGCACACCGGCAAAATAAATAAACAGTCTGTTGTCATCGACAATGGCAAAATCACTCAGGTTGGCGGTAAAATCAAAGCAGCAAAAGACGCCAAACATGTAGATGGTTCAGGCAAATGGCTGATCCCTGGTTTGGTAGATTCGCATATTCATTTGTTTCAATCCGGCGGTTTGTATACCCGCCCCGATGTCATCGATTTATCCAAAATCAAATCTTACGACAGCGAAAAGCAATGGCTAAAAGACAACGCAGGTGACTTGCTCAAGCGATATCTATCTGCCGGTATTACTACGGTGATTGATGTTGGCGGGCCATTGGCCAATTTTGAAATAGACAAAAAATTTGATGACCCAACCCAATACCCCAACCTAATGTTAACCGGGCCATTGATTTCGACCTACCAACCCAAAGCGTTTGAAATTGACGATTCGCCTATCATTAAGGTTAATGATGAAGCGCAGGCGATTGCACTGGTACAAAAACAACTGCCCTACAAACCCGATTTCATTAAGATTTGGTATATCGCGTTAAAAGACCAATCGGCTCAAGACAGCTATGGCATTGTTAAAGCCACGATTGATGAAAGTCACAAACACGGATTAAAAGTCGCCGTTCACGCAACCGAACTCGAAACGGCCAAACTGGCGATAAAAGCCGGGGCCGACATTCTGGTGCACAGTGTTAAAGAACCCATTGATGATGAATTTGTGGCAATGATGGTTGAGAACAAGGTCGTTTACATACCGACATTAATAGTCCATCACAAATACGTCGAAGCCCTCGGACAAACCATCAAACCCTCACAAGCCGATTTGGCGCTCGCCAACCCAATCCCTGTAGGCACCATGATGGACCCCAAACATCTGACCGATGTATCGGTTCTAAAGCGCTATGCAGACTATCAGCCCAAATGGGCAGCACGCATCCAAAAGGAAGATGACTTTCGCGCAGCCAACCTCAAACGCTTGAGCGGACAACCAGTCACCATCGCCACAGGCACAGACGCTGGTAACATCGGCACCATGCACGCCTCTTCGTATTACGATGAATTAGACCATATGCAACAAGCCGGTTTGTCGAACCTGGCCATTTTGCAGGCTTCAACCATTAACGGCGCTAAGGTTCTGGGTAAAGAGGATTCACTGGGCAGTATAGAAAGCGGCAAAATGGCCGACTTGGTGTTGCTTAATAGCAACCCATTAAAAGACATCGGTGCACTTAAAAATATCGAATATGTGATCAAAGGCGGTGCATTACACACCCCAGCCAGCCTTATCGTGCCAACACCAGAACAGCTGGCGCAGCAGCAATTGAACGCCTACAACATGCGCGATTTAGAAGCCTTTTTAGCCCCCTACGCCGATGATGTTGAAGTTTACAAATTCCCCAACACGCTCAACTATAAAGGCAAAGACAAAATGCGTAGAACCTACAAGGGGATGTTTGAAAGGGTGACCGATTTGCATTGTGAATTAATCAAGCGGATTGTTTTTGGTGATACCATCATCGACCAAGAACGTGTCACCGGATTTGCCGATGGCGAGATAATAGAAGCCACCGCCATATACAAAATCAAAAACAACAAAATATCAAAAGTTTATTTTCTGAGAAAATAGTGAGGGTAAACGTAGGAACGAGCTCGGCAATTGCTCCATGCATTGCTCTAATATGTTACATCCATGTAACAATCCAGCTCGCGATTGCCTTGTCGCAATGCCTGAATCGATTGTCAATCCCAAAGTTTATCGTGAGCTGGAGCTCACTCCTACGGGTTAATATCCAACCACCGCTTTTCGCCCCAAAACGTTTTGCAAAGCCACAGCCATAGGCCCGGGTAACTTGGCCAACGCATTAATAGTATCAGCAAACAAATCATAACTTGGGCTGTCAATTAGTGCCAACGCCGCATAAAAACGCACTTCTTGCTGGTTACTCATTAAGAATACCCCCAGTTCATTGTGTCGTTCTTTATTCCTTGATTTTGCCAGTAACTTCAACAATTCCTCTATTTCGTCATCGTCTGTTTGCAGGTCTAGCGTTAATAGCGTGTCGTATAACAGGTTATAGTCGAACGACTTGCTCAAGCTGTTTTTTATCGCCGCACTCAAGGCGTCCTTACGGGTTTCTTCATCATTGGCAAAGTCGAGATAAACATCCAACGGCTGAACACTCTGCGCTGTTGATTTGCTTGATACAATTACCCCAATTTCTTCAGGCTCAGACTGGTATTGGCCCGTAATCACCTCAAAGACATCGCTGAGGTCAGTCACTACTATTTGGTTAACCGGCGCATATTCTTCACTGGTGGCGAACCAAATGCTGCCAGTGAGTAACAAAGTGACGGTTAGAACAGTGATAAATATTTTCATTTTGTGCCTTTAAATTGTCAAATGTTTCCGTGAAAAATCTCGGCCTCACAGCCATGACTTGCGGCATATTTTGACAGTTTTGGCAAAGGCGAACTATCGAGCGATCACTCGAAAAATACGAAAACACACAAAAAAGGCAACAAAAAATCAGTGACAAATCTTGCGGCACAACGCATTATATGGTTCCCAAAAAACAGCTTCGAGAATAATAATAATGCGCCTGTTCACAGGATTGATCTCTTTACTTTATTCGATGGTTTTACTGGGGGCCGAACCGGCCACCCGTTTTGACCGTTTGACCATTGAAGATGGTTTGTCACAAAGTTCTGTCTACGACATCCATCAAGACAACGACGGTTTTATGTGGTTTGGCACCCGCGATGGACTCAATCGATATGACGGCTATCAATTCAAGGTTTTTCGCCACAACCCGCTTAAATTCGGCACAATATCATCCAATCTAATAGAAGTGATCTATCAGGATTCAAAAGGGACTTTATGGATTGGTACCCACGGCGGGCTGAACCGTTACGATGCACAAACCCAGACATTCACTCATTTCAAACACTCAGGCTCACAACCAAACAGTTTGAGTAATGATACCGTGTTCAGCATTGTCGAAGATAACGATGGCACGCTGTGGGTTGGCACCGCAGCAGGCTTGAATCGGTTCAATGCGAACACCGGCACGTTTAAACGCTTCACATCCCAACCCGATGACCCCCAAAGTATCAGTCACCATGTCATCAAAGCGCTTTACGTAGACCAACAAAATGCCCTGTGGATAGGCACAAAAGACGGACTCAACCGGCTAGACAGCCAAACCGGACAAATCAGCCACTTTAAACATCAGCCATCCAATGCCAATAGCCTCAGTGATAATTACATCACCGCCATTATTGGCGGTACAAACAATACATTGTGGATTGGCACCATGAAAAGCCTCGACCGGTTTAACCCCAATACCCAACGCTTTGAACGATTTGATTTTCAACCATCAGGGCCAATCAACATTAACCACTATGGTATCGCCACCCTTTATCTGGATGCAAAGCAATCACTGTGGATAGGACATTCAAAATTGATCCGTCTGGATTTGCAAACGCAACGGTTCAGCCACTTTTACAAGCGCCCAAGTGACCCTCACAGCTTGGGTGGTTCTCAAATCACAGCCATTTTTCAGGACAATCAAGGGATCCTTTGGTTTGGTACCAGCGATAACGGCATCAGCCGTTACAACCCGGTCAGGGAGCGGTTTGGTCACTACAAGCGTCAACCCGGCGATCGACACGGATTGACTTACAACAATACCCGAACGTTGTTAAAAGGCCCAAATCTGCCCTTGCTAGTTGGTTCAAGCCAAGCAACAATTCAACAATTCAACGAGCGAGATCGCACCTTTAGTCAATATACTGATGGCCTGCCAAACAACACAATATTTACAGCACTTTATCAAGATTCATTGAAACGTGTGTGGCTGGGCAGCTATAACCGCGGCATTTTACTAATAACCGCCGATAAAAAGCAAACCCACTTCAGATATGACAGCACCAACCCCAACAGTATAAACAGTGATGACATTCTATCCTTTACCCAAGACAACCAAGGGACCATGTGGGTTGGCACCACCGCTGGATTGAACCGCTTCAACGAGCAAACCCGAGGATTTGATCATTATCAACATGACCCATCCAATCCCAACAGCCTCAGTGACAATAAGGTAAAAGCCATTGTTGACGATTCGAAAGGCAGGTTATGGGTAGGCACCGAGTCAGGCGGACTAAGCAGGCTCAACCGTCAAACCCAACAATTTACCCGCTTTATTCACTACCCGGAGGACCCCAAAAGTTTAAGTCACAATCATATAACCTCAATTATGCAAGACAGCAGTGACAGGCTATGGATAACCACCTATGGCGGCGGATTAAACCAGTACAACGAGCAAACCGGCGATTTTATTCATTATCGAACTGAAGATGGCCTGCCCAACAACGTGGTTTACGGGATGCTCGAAGACGAGTCAAATCAGCTGTGGATGAGTACCAACAAAGGACTTTCGCGCTTCAACCCACAAACCAAAACATTTAGAAACTACAACGCGGGCGATGGATTGCAAAGCAACGAATTCAATCGTGGCGCTTTTGCCAAGGGAAGCGATGGCGAAATGCTGTTTGGCGGCATCAACGGCTTTAACCGCTTTTATCCAGCCGACATAAAAGACGACACTCAGGTGCCCAAAGTGGTTTTCACCGATTTTCTGCTGGCCAATGAATCCGTACCTATCCAGAAAGAAATCCATACTGACAAAGAAAAAGGTGCTTTTTCCTTACCCAAAGCCATCAATGCACTTGAACACCTAACGCTTGACTACACCCAAAACCTGATGTCATTTGAATTTGCCGCGCTGCATTTTACCAACCCAATGAAAAACCAATATGCTTATCAACTGCTGGGCTGGGATTCACACTGGATCACCGCAGATGCCAAAATTCGCCGGGCAACCTATACCAATTTACCCTCTGGCGATTACACCTTGCATGTTAAGGCCAGCAACCCAGATGGTTATTGGAACGAACAAGGCGCTTCGATAAAAATCACCATCGAACCCGCCCCTTGGCGAACATGGTGGGCCTATACCAGTTATGCCATTGTGCTCATCTCGCTGGTGTTGTTTGGCCTCAAAGCCCATTATGAACGCACCGTACTCAACCAACTCAAACAGGTAGACAAACTTAAAGATCAGTTTTTGGCCAATACCTCACACGAACTGCGCACCCCGCTCAATGGCATCATCGGCTTGAGCGAATCGCTGATCGACGGCATTGCCGGGCAATTGCCACAACAAGCCAACCAACACCTGTCGATGGTGGTGGCCAGTGGCAGGCGACTGGCCAGTTTGGTCAACGACATACTTGATTTTGCCAAACTAGAAAGCCACAACATCACACTACAAACCCAACCGGTCAACCTGCGCAACATCACCGATATGGTGTTGGTTTTGTCACACCACCTAACAGGCGACAAACAACTGATGCTGGTCAACGAAGTGCCCACCGACCTTGCCTGTGCACAAGCCGACGAAGAACGTTTGCAACAAATTCTCTATAACCTGATTGGCAACGGTATCAAGTTTACCGATGAAGGCACAGTAACTGTGAGCGCACAATACCTCCAGAGCAACTTGGTCATTCGTGTCAAAGACACCGGTATTGGCATCCCAGCAGACAAGTACGACACCATTTTCGACTCATTTGTTCAACTTCAAGGTGATGCCACCCGGCGTTATGGCGGCACCGGGCTTGGGCTTGCGGTCAGTAAACAACTGATTGAATTACATGGTGGGCGCATCAGTGTTCATTCGACAGTAGGTAAAGGTTCGACGTTCAGCTTTACCCTGCCCGTTAGTAGTCAACAAGCGATGAACGACAGTGATGTCAACGTTGCACTGCAACGAATAAAAACCATGGGCGACGATGGCTTGCAAACAGCCCAATCGCTGTCACCTATAGATCAAAACTGTGATGGCTATCGTATACTGCTTATCGACGACGAGCCCATCAACCGTTTGGTATTGCGCGGCCACCTGTCAGGGCAGAATTACCAACTGTTTGAAGCCCCCGGCGGTGAAGAAGCACTGAAGTTATTGGCAGAAAACGGCCCTTTTGATTTGGTGTTGCTCGATATCATGATGCCCAAAATATCGGGTTATGAAGTGTGTGAACGCATTCGCAAAGACTGGTCGGTCAACGAATTACCAGTGATATTTCTTACTGCCCGTAACCAGCCGATAGACGCAGTGCAGAGTTTTGAGGTAGGCGGCAACGACTTTCTCAGCAAGCCGGTGACCAAATACGAACTGCTGGCCCGAGTCGAAACCCACCTTAAACTGCTTGAGAGCAATCGTAATTTGAGCGAAAAAGTCACCGAGCTGAAACAGTCTAACCAACAGATCATCGACACTCAGCAACAACTGGTGCAGGCCGAAAAAATGTCCTCTTTGGGCACCCTGACCGCAGGCGTAGCCCACGAGATCAACAACCCCACCAACTTTGTTCACGTCAGCGCGCAAAACCTAGAAGTCGATTTAACCCGCTTCCAACAGTTTTTAATAGACTTGGCCGGCGACGATGCCGACGAAGAAATACTCAACAGCTTTCGCAGCCGTTTTGCCCCACTACACCTTCATCTGGACACCATCAAGGACGGTACTGAGCGTATCAAAACCATCGTTCAAGATTTAAGAACATTCACCCAGTTAGACAATGCTACGCGAAAACCGATGGACATATCCAAGGCATTGCAGTCGACCATCAATCTGGTGCGCACCCAATACATGGAGTTGGCAGACTTTGAGATCAATTGTACCGACAACTCTGAAATAGTGTGTTACCCGGCGCAACTCAATCAGGTATTTATGAATCTGATCGTTAATGCCGTTGAAGCGATTCAAATCAAGCAAAATCAACAAAACGACAGTACTATTACGACAAACAAGGGATTGATTATTATCAAATGTCACCGCCTTGGTGAGCAGCTTGAGATCAGCTTCAAAGACAACGGCTGCGGTATGACTGAAGAAACCCAAAACAAACTGTTCGAACCGTTTTACACCACCAAAGAGGTGGGCGAAGGCACCGGGCTTAGTTTGTCTATTACTTTTGGTATCGTGCAAAAGCATAAGGGTGAGTTGAGTGTTGAGTCCGTTTTGGGGGTGGGGAGTGAGTTTGTGTTGAGGTTGCCGGTGGCAAATCAGGCAAAGCAGCCACATGAGC
>JABSOG010001289.1 GCA_013216025.1 Algicola sp.
GGTAACGCGCGTAAAGAAGGCATTGGCAGCTTGCTTGCGTCACCATGGGTGAACAACACTTTTATTCCACAAAGCGAAGGCGGCAAACTGAACAAACCAGACAATCTTTACAGCAAAGAACATACGTCTGCCTGGGGAATGCGGGTTGATTACGTTTTGCCCTCCGTGAACATTGAAGTGCTTGATGGTAGTGTATTTTGGCCCTCGCCCGGCAGTGAGTTGTTTAGATTGGTGGCTGATCGCAAAGCCTCATCTGATCATCGATTGGTTTGGCTTGAGATAAAATTGTAGGCCGTGCTCGTTATCTAGTCCCAGAGATCTGTCAAGGTAACCAAATAGTCCACAGCTGATAATATAAAACCGGTACCTTTGGTCACCGCTATCATCGTTTTTGGTAATAAGTAAAGAATCAGAAGAAGATTGGTATATTTTATTGTAAGTTATATATACTTAAAGATTAACAACGATGGCATCGTCAAAATCAGCAACGAACGAATGCCTTTAATTATTTTAGTAAAAAGAGGGCATTATGATGAAAGGCACGTTTATTTCCATACTAACGGTGATAGGTTTATTTTTCGTGAGCGCCGTTAATGCCAAGGAACCCAAAACCCATAAAATTGCAGTACCACAATTTCATGGCACCAGCGTTGCTTTTTCCGCCAAAAACAACTCCCGAAACACCACTGTAACAATTAGTGGACCAAAAGGCTATAACGTCAGTAAATTTTCTGAGGTTGGTATGCCTTCAATCGATTTATATAGGGCCGGTAAGTTGGCGGATGGGTTGTATAATTATGAAATCACCACTGCCGTAGGTAAATTAGTATTGATCAAAGATACGATGAACAATGGTCGAGGTGAAAATGACAGTCATTATGCACGTAAAGGGGTTACCCAAAGCGGTCACTTTCGAGTCGTTAACGGCCAGATAAAACGCTATAAAAATATTAAAGAACCCTCTGCAAATCGTAACTATTAAGGATGATGAAAATGCCTACTTTAATCAATAAAATCACCCCGTTGGTTGTCGCTGGTTTGATATTTACCGGCCCTGTTGCAATCGCGGATCAAGTAATACAAGATGACCTGGTCGTTGTCGGCAGTATTTGCGCCGGTTTTGACTGTGTTAATGGCGAGTCATTTGGTTTTGATACGCTGCGGTTAAAAGAAAATAACCTGCGAATAAAGTTTCAAGATACCAGTTCCAGTTCTTCGTTTCCTTCCGGTGACTGGCAACTCACCATCAATGATTCTGTCAACGGCGGTGCCAACTGGATCGGTTTTGAAGATATTGACAGCGGCCGCACACCCTTTACTATTTTGCAGGGCGCACCAAATTATTCTATTTATGTGTCAAGTAACGGTAACGTCGGTATGGGTACCACCACACCTTTGGTTGACTTGGTTATCAAACAGGGTAATACACCGACAGTACGTCTCGAACAGGATGGTTCCTCCGGTTTTGCCGCGCAAACTTGGGATATGGGTGGTAATGAGGCTAACTTCTTTATTCGCGATGTCACCAATGGCAGCAAGCTGCCATTCAGGATAGTCCCCAGCGCCCCCAATGCCAGCATCTATGTCGCTGCTGATGGAGACATTGGTTTTGAAACAACCACACCTGACGGTCTGTTTGATGTCGCCCATTCTGGCGATGCCAACAACCATGCGCTTTTGATTGGCACCGACAGTTATGTTGGTATCAATATCGATAATGGTCAGATCCCTAAAGGCTGGTTGGATGTACAAACCTCAGGGGGTAACTCAAGGTTAACTGTCAGCGCAGCTGGTGATGTTGGCTTGTCGGCCTTTTCCCCTAGCGGCCGCTTTGACGTTAGGGCTCTGGATGGTACTACGTCGTATTTTAATGTCGATGCCAGTGGTGATGTCGGGATTGGCACATTTTCGCCAGTTGGCCGTTTTGAGGTTAAAAGTACGGATGG
>JABSOG010001290.1 GCA_013216025.1 Algicola sp.
TATAACCACTTTTATCGGGCAGAACCGCCTGACTGGCGGTATTAGCCAAACCCGGTATGTGGTCGAAATGCTCAAAACGCAGGTCTGGCTGCTGGGCAAAAACACCCGGCGAAATCGCAGCGAATAGACAAACAAGCATGATGGCAAACACGCCACTGAGGTAATTTTTGATTGGCACGCTAGGCAAAACCTTCCGCTATTTTTTATTGTTGGCGCGCATTATGGGCTTAAAGCAACAGCCGATTCAAACCTTTTATGATATGACAATATGTCGAAATGTATCTTCGATTGACTTTTTAAGAATGGTGCCAACGGACGCATGAAAACAAGCCAAAAACAAAACATCTTATTTATATGATAATAATTTAACACTCAATAACAATTTATTGTATACAAAGACTTTAAAGTAATGTATTGTTTAAAAACTGTTCATAAGGTTGCATTTATATTGCATATTTACTTCAAACGTAACAGCCGATTAAACAGTATTTTGACAAAGTCGTAACGATAGCAAAACAACAACAATAAAATCACACACAAAAACCAAAAAAAACTAAATACAATTGTTGGAGAGAATATGAAGATCACCGCAAAGAAATCAATATTGGCCAGTGTGATATTGTTGGCACTGGGCAGTCAAAACGCGCAGGCAAACACAATGTGTGGCGTAAAAACCACAGAGCGTCAGGGCGTGATCACCGCCAATCAAACCGAGTGTATAACCGATTACGGTCATTACTTTTACGTCACCGTGCCTTATGAAAATTCTAACGTCACCATCACCACCTCGGGCGGCACATACTCGGGCACCGATGCCGGTATCGTTTTGTATAGCGGTGACAGCTGGAACAGCTCCGAAGAAGAAGCCCAGAGCATGACGCCAGACACCAATGACGAAAGTTTGTCTTTTGTCTCGCGCGCCGGACAACGATATTTTCGCATCAGCGGCAACATCGCCGAAACTAGTTTGCTGGTGAGCGTCACTGGTGGTGACGTGCCCCTACCGATGGGCGATTACTTTGTTTATGACACCAATATTGCGGTGAATTTACCCGCGCCGACACTAACATCAAAAGCTCAATACGGTAGTGTTATTGGCACCATTTTAACCGCCGCCTATGCTGACTTTGAAGCCATCGCTGCCGCACCCGATGATCCAATATCTGATGTCGCCGCTGCAGTACATTATTTGGCTCATGCCGATAATATTGCCGACCCAGATTTAAACCAATTATTGTATTTTCTTGGTTCTTATAAATATTATGCACTAGCCATGACAGATAGTGAAGCCGCAGCGCTGAGCACAGCTTTGCAAGCAGTCGCAACCATGACTGGCTTTTTAGGTGCAGACGGCGGTGCCATTCAAGAAGGATATGCCAAGGCATTAAACAACTTTGAACGCAATGCGGGTGCTGCTTATTACCCTGATCAACTGCCCCATTTGCTGGCTTTAATCCAACACTATTCAATTCAAACCAATCCATTTGCCACTGGCAATGCCGGTGATTCGACCATGGCGGCGTTAAGTTCGTTAGCCTCAGCCGCCTATTATGGCGACTCTCCAGTAAAAGCCGCGTTTACCGACAACATGTTGGCTGTATTGTCAGTCATGCGTTCATTCGCCTTTTTAGGTGAAACTTCACTCGATAACCGTTGGAGTGGTGAAGCCGATAAGAAATGGATAATGCCACACACTTTTAATGCGCTGGGCAAAATTGCCACAATGGCGACAGACGAAGCCAAAGCGCGGCTCGATAGTATTATTCTTGAAGTTCATGACAAGGTTGTGCTCGATATTTCAATCGAAACCACTCAAACCATCATCATCAACGGTTCAGCTACAGGAGTTGGTACTTACACATACGATGTTACTGTAACTGACGGTAACGGTTGTGTTGGAACAGCCGCTGTAACACTCACAATTG
>JABSOG010001291.1 GCA_013216025.1 Algicola sp.
AACGTAGCCGAAGCACTGCTGGCATCAGTCAATGTGACCGAGCTGCCAGCGGTTTGACTCCATGCAAAGGCACTGATAGAACCATCAGAATCGGTGCCGTTGCCTAATAGTGTCACTGTGGTTTGCTCATCAGCGTTTTGGTCTTCGCCTGCGATGGCAGATGGTGCGACGTTTGGCGTTTCGACTTGCCCACCATCACCATCACCAGTACCGCCCCCGCCACAGGCGGTAAGGCTTAAGATTAACAAGGCTGAGGTGAGGTTTTTACCCATTGACGTACCGGCTTTAGACATGTATATGGCTTCCTTAAAAATTAGCGCGGTATAATAACATTTCTTCGGCCATACCCCAAATGCTCTTGGGGTATGGCCTTTTTGAGGAAAAGTTGAGCAGTATTACTGCTGCGGGTGAAATACCGCCAGCCATCAGGTTGACAGACCAAGGCCGTTAGGTTCAGATTCACAATGAGGTTAATTCATTGTTCATTTAAGACTGTTTTGAATGATCCACAGGCCATTGCCTACTTCAGCATTCACCACATCCAAGTCACCATCATTATCGACATCGACCAAGGTCATCGCCGCACCAAAGTCATTGTTAACCAATACTTTCTTATCGCTTTCAATGATCCCTGCAACATTTTCTTGCCAGAAGATCTCACCAGCCCGAACCGTAGCACCTCGGCCACAGCCAATATCGCAATACCACACAGAGCCGTTGTTGCCGTGAATGATGTCGTTGTCGCCATCACCGTCAATGTCAGCACTCATTAGATTAACCGATGATGTTCGAAATGACGACAGGCTAAACGATTTAAAGGTACCATCACCTTGATTGATATGATAATTAGACTCACTGCTGATGCCAAAAAAATAGCCTTTTTGCCAACTGATCAAATCAGTCAAACCATCGTTATTAAGATCAGCGGCTTGAATATCAGCTGTTTGATAAGAGGCAAACACATGACCACCGGTTAAATAAAATGCCGTGGTTTTACTGAACGACTTGGCTTGACCTGCATTGATATATTGGACCACGGGTCGGTTGTCATCGCCATTGCCCGATGCCACAATAATGTCTTGGATGCCATCGGCATTAAAATCACTCACCGTGAGATAAGATTGACTGGTGGTGTAATTATCAACCACCGGGTCGATAACCGCCAAAGATGCAAAACCGCCAACACTGGTTTGCTCAAACCAACCCAAGGCCACAAAGTTGCTGTTGTCTAAATCAACATAAGTCACCGCAACATCCAAATCACCATCACCATCTAAGTCGGCCAATTGCGCACTAATAGACGAAACGTTGCCAGTAAAGACAAACGGGTTTTCTTGAACAAACGCACTATTATCCGGCGCATTGATCAACCAACTCAAATTTTGTCGAGTCGAACCACTAATAACAAACATATCTGACAAACCATCGTTGTTGATATCGCCATATTGTAAATCCATCACTACTGCGGCGGTATTGATTTGGGTCGACAAATTATAGTCATCGGTCACAGTGTCACTGGATTGTCCTTTATGGGTCAACAGGCTGATTTTTCCGTCACCAATTACCACTATATCGTTGAAACCATTGCCGGTTAAATCTGCCGAGCTTACTTTCGGTTGCTCACCCAAAACCTGTAACTTGTCGTTGCCAATGATAGCCGCGTCAAAACCCATTGGGCTTTGGGCCAGCATGGTAATTTGTTTTTCAACGGTCACGTTTAAGCCGCCACCAGTCACCTTCACGCGAAGGGTTGCTTGGGTGTCAATAGACACCGGTAAGGTGGTAAAACTGGCTTCTTCTGGAAAATCTTCCTTTATTTTTTCTTCTTTCTTCTTCTTTTCTTTATCTCGTAATTCTTTACGATCTGCGTTACTTATAATTGTATTATCCTTTGTAATGTAATGTAAAATATCACTA
>JABSOG010001292.1 GCA_013216025.1 Algicola sp.
AAATCGAGCAGGTATATATCTTTTTCGGGTGATTTGATTTGCACTATCCACAAGGCATCGTCAGAGTCTGGTGCCATAGCGATGTGCGTATTCTTAAAGCTTTTTGGCAAGGCAATCTGGGCTATTGCATCAGAGTCTAGAGGGCTGGTAAATCAAAATTATTGTTCTCCCAGCTATGCCGCAGGTTGCAGCAACATTATTGGTTTTTGTCTTGGTAAACAGGTGAAACTTCATCTGTCTGGGTTCGATAAACTGCCACACCCGGTTGTCGGCCTTGGGGCAAAGAGAAGATTTGATATACTGGGTTTGCAAATCAGTCTCCATTGCCAATTGATTCGGAATTTTGATGTATAAATGAATCATGTCGCCGTCGACTTCCCGGCTGTCATAACGCCAGCTACCCGCCAAAAACATGCTGCGAACCGTCCACTCCACGGCATCCAATTGCGCCTTTGAAATGGTCGCTGCCAATCGAGCAGATGCCGTTATTTCGGTTGCCTTTTGCCGCTGTGCAGGAGCAGATGAATTGCCCATCCCTGCATAAGCGGTAATGACACTAAACATCGTAAAAACAAAGATATACCATAATAAAGTCGATTTACGCTGCTTGTTTTGACGCTTCTTTGATTTCGCTCGCCCCGAAGGCGCATCTTCTATGGCAACATATTTGTTTTGAATCGGCCGCACCATCCTGTGCTGATCCATGGTTATACTTATTTGGTCACTCAAGGGGTTGTTCTCCATAGTTTTTCGGGCAGTCTATCAGGCAAAACTTAAGCGTCGCTTAAGCTTGTTAATTCAAAACTGCGGGGTTACATTTTTCAGAGTGAGTCTTTTGAACGCTAGGATATAGAACCACCATACTTATGGTGGCTCTACATTTAGGTGGGTTAACTAGTGTCCATCCAGAAACGCCCCCTTTGCGCGAGCGCTTTGGTGGGCGTATGCAGGATGAACAACGCAACTTATTGAAAAATAAGCCTTACGACTACGCTGCATAGCGCCCGTCCTCGGCTTTGGCATCCTGCGTCGCTCTATCTCCTGCGTCCATGCAGTCGTGACAATTGTCAGATAGAAACTACGTTTCTGGACGGGCACTAACTAAGCTGCTTTATCCGCCTTAAAGTAGCCATTGCCAACAGCAACCATAACAAGTAGGCCATCGAGCCACCGCCACTGCTTTTAACAGGTGCAGGTGCTGGTTCAACTTTGTTGGTGATTGTGATGGCGGTCGTGCTACTCGCTGACAATATGCCGTCTGTCACCGTAACGCTCAGTTCAATCACTTCATCGGCAGACACCTGCGGTAAAGTAAAACTCACTTGTGCCGAAGTACTGTCATCAAACATAATTGCCAGGCCGGATAACTGCACCCATTGAACACTCAAGGTATCGGCGTCAGGGTCGTTGCTTTGGACTATCAAAGTAACCGTGGCCCCTTCAACAAAACTCGCATCATGACTGTCGATAGTGAGCATTGGTGCCTGATTAACCTGCTTTACCTGAACGACAATGCTGGCAACCGTATTGTGTACACCGTCACTGACCGTTAATGCAAAGGTCAACGTCTCATCCACACTGACTGATGGGCTGACAAATGCCAATGTCGATGCAGTCGTGTTGGTTAAGTCCACCGGCGTACCTTGTGTTTGAATCCAGTCAAAGCTTAAGGCACTGCCTTCAGCATCGCTGCTGTTGCTCGCATCCAAAACGACTTCAGTGGCTTCATTCACAGTGACAGACTGCTGCGTCACAACAACTGGTGGCATGTTTTCAACCACAATTGCGCCCGGGTCTTCTACTGAGCCGTTAACGGTGAAATCGGTGTCATTAGGGCCGCCATCTTCAATCAACAATTGCATACAGTTATCACCAGCGGTCAAACTTGGGCTATAAACCGGGTCGTTGGCTGCCG
>JABSOG010001293.1 GCA_013216025.1 Algicola sp.
TCAGCACTACCGAGAACAACCTTTAACCACCCTGCAACTCGGTCGTTTTATCATTGATCAACAAAAAGCTGGTGAACAAAAAACCGATGAATCTGCCGTACTCAAAGACTATTTCAGGCTGTTTTATCAGTTCTCAAAACAATTGGGCTTTGACGTTGTGGTAGGGCTGATTAAACAAAAAGACATCGGGTTTCATCAAAAACTGCTGGGTGCAAAAATACTCTGCCCAGACCCCCAAATTGATTATGGCTCCGAGCATACATTTGCAGTCGCAGCTTGGGAGTTAGACAATTTAAAACCTCGGTTTTTAAATTGGATTGATTGCCAGCCGCTTAAACAGGCCATTTATTAGCCGGATGAATGGGAAAACTACGCCCGCTCGTTTGCGGCGGTGCAAACCTGTTTTCAACGCGAGTTACAGCTGCAAAGTGCCCAGCTGTTATGCGGAGATGTCGCCGATTTTGGCTGTGGCAGTGGCAAAATCGCCCCGTTTTTAACTGACAAGGCCGATGTAACCAGTTATACCGGTATTGACTATTCGAGTGAAATGATAAAAATCGCCGACTGGCTGATTGGCCAGTTCGATTGTCCGTCATTTTCGACATTCGAGGGTAAAATTGAAGACTATCAGGGCAAAATGTTTGACTCGGCTGTCAGCCTCAACAGCTATTATACTTGGCCAGATCCGGTCAAAGTGTTGCAGCATATCTACAGCCTGCTCAAACCCGGCGGTTTATTTGTATTGGCCACCCCCAATACCCGCATTGATATGTTAGCGATGGAAAAAGAAGTGCGAAAAGAGCTGCTGACCCATCCAGATTTTGCCACTTTCAGTCAAATTAATCTGGCGCTGACTGAAAATACCGATGCCCGCTTTATTGACATGAATGACTTAATTAAGCAATTGCAAAGCATTGGTTTTAGCGTTGTCAGCTGCCATCAATCGTTTTATCTGGGCGGGCTTAATTTTTTGGTGTTAGAGAAGCACTAGTCAATTTACCCTATAGCCAACTCGCACGGTTCAGTGTTTAATATCGTCCACCTGCTATTGGGAAAATAAAGTCTTTGTCCCATAGGTGCCGTTTCGCCATTGAAACGGTGCCGTTTTTACCATCAATATCAGCTTATCAATTGTATTAATCCCGATAAGATGTTTAAATACCAATCATTAAACCATAGACTCTCTCTGGGCATAAAAAGCAGTCGGAATAAAAACAATAAAATGCAAAAACTGAACACCACAACCCCACTTTTTCAGCTACTGATCATCGGTTTACTCAACCTATTTTCTTGTACCGTCGCGGCCAACCAAACCGACCATCAGTTCGAAAAACCCATCATGAAATCTTTTACCAAAAGCTATCGAGACATCAAATTTGTCCGAACTACGCCACCGCAATCCTTCAGTTTGGGTCAAGGCCAAAACCGGCTGGCACTGGTGATTGGCAATGGTCGTTACGACAACGTAAGTAAACTCGCCAACCCCGAAAACGATGCCACAGATATAGCCAATGCCTTACACCGGCTAGGATTTGAAGTGATTCAAGCGCACAACAGCACCCATCAAGGGATGGCTCGGGCCCTTGATGACTTCAGTCAGCGATTGAAGCGCAATAAAGGCGTGGGTTTATTCTATTACGCCGGACATGGCATTGGGGTTTCAGGCAAAAACTATCTGTTGCCAGTGGATGCAAAAATCGAAAAACAATCAGATATTCGTTTTGAAACCATGGACTTGGCGCGAGTGCTTGAAGAAATGGCCGCAGCCAACAACCCCCTCAACATTGTGGTGCTCGATGCCTGTCGCGACAATCCATTCATGGGATCATTGAGAAACATCAACCGAGGGCTGGCTCAAATCAGCGCCCCATCAGGCACTTTGCTGGCCTATGCAACCGCCCCCGGCGATGTT
>JABSOG010001294.1 GCA_013216025.1 Algicola sp.
TGCAAGGATATTGCTCAATATCGTTGCCGGTCATTCACCAAAAGAGCAGCGTTATTATGGTGATTTTCTCGACCATGATCAGCGTTATGCCCGAACCGAGGATTTTTTGGCGGTATGCCATCGTTTTTGGCGGCATCAGGTGCCGGTGGATCATCAAGGCCCCTTCTATCAAATCGAAGGGGGCATTTTGAACACCGAGTTCAACGCCCAAGCCCAACAGCATCCGTCGTTATTTATTGCAGGTGGCTCTGATCCTTGTCGTGATCTGGCCGTGAGCCAAGGGGATATCTGGATGCGTCTGGCCGACACACCTGAAGCTGTGGGCAGAGCGGCAAGGCCAGTATTGGCCGCAGGCAAACAACTGGGGTTGCGTCTGGCTGTGATGGTCAGACCTACCCGGGCCGAAGCGTTGGATGCAGCCCGGGCGTTAATAGGTGACCTTAACCCCAACGACAGTGAAGCCGCGATGGAGAAAAAATTCATCGGCAACAGTGACTCGGTATCAATGAAAACCACTTATGCTCTGGCTGAGGAAGAATGGTTAACCCATACGCTTTGGACGGGGGCAATTCGCACCCACGGCGCACCGGCCGCTTGCCTAGTAGGCACACCGGATGAAGTGGCAGGGGCATTGATGGATTACAAACGCCACGGTGTAACCCATTTCATTCTGTCCGGCTGGCCCAAGCAAGCCGAAATGGTGATCTTTGGCAACGAAGTGATCCCCCGGGTCCGTGCTTTGGAAGCCAAACAAACCGATGAAACAGCAAGAACAGCCGTTAGTGCCTAGAGCGCGACCTCAAAATTGACCTCAACTTAAGGCGGGTTATGCAAAGCATAAATTTTATTGATATTTCAAAGACAAAACAGGTCCATAGTGGGTTGGATTTTTTATGCGAAAGTCTCAGGGCGGACGGTCATAAAGCCAATTGGTATGGGACTCTGCAACAAGCTGAACCTGATTCAATCTTGTTGCTGCACGACCCACTAAACGAAAAAAATATTCCCGATGGCTGTAGAGTGTTGGGGCAACGATGCCTTAATCGCCGTGAACGTCTGGTTTTGGCCGAGCGCTGTGGTTTACCTGTTGCCACATGGTGTGCTGTTGATACTGCGGATGATATTTCGCCATTTTTTGAGCGCTGGAACGTGGATAACATCTTGTACAAACCTGACTGGTCCTACTCACGCAAGGGTGTCCAACGGCTGGGTCGACAAGATTGGCAACCTTTTAATCCCGAGCGGTTTAATCCCGATGGCGATGTGTTTATGCACATTTTAAACGGTAGCCCGGACACCCACAAGGTGGATCTTTTTTACGATAAAGCGATTGCCTGTCGCCACATGTATACCCGCTCGGTGTTTGACAACAAATTCCACAGAGGGTTTCGACAACCCTGTGATTTGGGCACCATTCCACCATTGGCTGAGGGGTTAAAAAAGCTGGGCATGGCTTTGATGCAATATGGCGAGGGGTTTAGTGGCGTCGATGTGATGTATGATGAACACCACAATCCCTGGGTTATTGAATTGAACACCTCCTCTTTGGGCCGCGAAGGTATTTGGATACGTTGGCCAAGACCTTACCTTGATGGTTATCTTGCGGGGCTTCGCAATTGGATTGGTGACGGCTGCCCGGCACAGTTTTGCAATGGCATTCCGGCAAATGCGGCACAACTGAATGATCGCAGCGGTGGTCACAGCCTGAACGCCACGTCTACTGTGTCCTAAATGCATATAGTGATTTACCAATGGGGTACCGGCCCCAATTTTTTATTGCAGCATCTGTATCCTCAGGCGCAAGTCATCAAAGCGCAACCTGAGGGTGACGACCAAAGGATCATTGCGCTGGCCCGCCAAATAGCGGATGAAAGGCAAGGGGAAACACTGCACTGGTTTTTTCAAATCA
>JABSOG010001295.1 GCA_013216025.1 Algicola sp.
CAGCGATTTTCGGCGTTTGAGATTAGAGGCTTCGTTAAGGGCTGGTGGTACGGAGGCTAAGCAACAGGGGACAGAGCAGTTGACAAAACTGGGAACGCAAGCGTTCCTTGCGTATCCCATTTTTGCAATCTGCTCTTTCCCCGGCTGGTGGTGGTTTCCGGCGTCATGTTTTAGGCTGGTGGTGGCTAGAAGTCTGCACCGGCTGGGGTTGTGTCCATGGATGGACTGTATGCATTTTATGCAGGAGCAATAAAATGTCAGTGCAAAACTAGTTCTGTGGACAGCTTGTCTGTCCCTGCACTTTTTTGATGGCCATGGATGGCCGAATGTCGCGGGTTCATGGATGAACAGAAGCGACTGCTTTGACCCCCTTGCGGAGCCTCCGTTCCTCCAGCCCTTAACGAAGCCTCAATTCACCCCAGTCACCACACTATGCCCACCAATCACATCCCAGCTCACATTCAAATTATACAACCGCACACCATAACTCTGCTTATCATCTCGTTTCTTCTTATAAGCAGGTCTCGGATCCTGCGCCAGCAGCTTCTCAATCAATACCTTTAACTGCGGATATTGCGCTTCAAAACGTTCACAACTTATTAGCGCATCGGCAGTAAACGACACTGTCATTTGTGCATCTGGTGCTTCGTCGGCAAAACCGCCGTTAGCCTCAGTAATAATATCTGAATAGGGAATATAAGGTTTGATGTCGATGATCGGCGTTTGGTCGAGCAAATCGACACCACCCAAAACCAATGTAATACCTTTTGGCGTTTTTTCTATATCCAACAACTCAACTGCCGACATGCCGATGCCGTTGGGCCGATAAGTTGAGCGGCTGGCAAATACGCCGACCTTTTTGTTGCCGCCCAAACGTGGTGGGCGAATGGTGGGGGTGTAGCCTTTTTCTAGATTTTGGTGGAACATAAACAATAACCACAGATGCGAAAACTGCGCTAGGTCTCTGACAAAGTCTTCGTGGTTGAACGGTTCGAGCATTTGCAGGTGGCCAACGGCTTCTTTGACCAAGCGGGGCTGGCGCGGAATGGCAAATTTTTCTTTGAAGGGTGAGTGTAAAACCCCAATAGTTTGAACTGAATACTCTTTATTGGTCATAAAAAAAACAACTTGTGCTGTTATCGCAAATATTTACAACCTCATTAGCAATTAAGGTTGAAAACTTGGCTCAGGTGAATATATTAGGCCACACATATTAAAATAATATCCCCGCTTTATTAAGGAGTTTTGTTGATTATGATCGTGATAAATCAACTCACCAAATCATTTGGCGAATTTGTTGCTGTTAACAATTTGTCGTTTGATGTCAAACCCGGCGATGTCGTTGGTTTTCTTGGCCCCAATGGCGCCGGTAAATCCACCACCATGAAGATGATCACCGGCTTTTTACAAGCCACATCAGGCACGGTTAAAGTCTGTGATTATGATATCGAAGACGATCCCCAAGCCATCAAAAAGCTGATTGGTTATTTGCCCGAAGGCGCACCCGCTTATGGTGATATGACTGTCGCTCAATTCCTTGATTTTATCGCCGATGTGCGCGGCTTGAGCGGTTCGCTAAAAACAGCCCGCCTCAAAGCCGTGATTAAGGCCATTGAATTAGAGTCGGTGCTTTATCGGCCTATCGATGATTTGTCTAAAGGGTTTAAACGCCGCGTTGGTTTGGCTCAGGCCATTATTCACGACCCCAAGGTGTTAATTCTTGATGAGCCTACCGATGGTTTAGATCCGAACCAAAAACATCAGGTTCGCCGCCTCATTCAAAACTTGTCTAAAGACAAGATAGTGATCATCTCGACCCATATTCTTGAAGAGGTCACCGCAGTTTGCAACCTCGCCATTATTATCAATGACGGCGTCAAATTGTTCGACGGTACTCCCAAAG
>JABSOG010001296.1 GCA_013216025.1 Algicola sp.
AGGGGTCTTTCGCAGTTGTTGGCTCGAAATCCAGATTATTTAGTGATTGCGGGATTGAAAGTGAACCGAATCTGGCCCCCGGATTAGCTCTTGCTGCCGTGGTATTCTCAACAAACAACAGCGCATCATAACTCTGCTGGGGTTGTAACATCATCAGCGACGCTCCGCCAGGCACGTATACTTCGCCGAAATTACGACTGGCCCGTTTGGTTGCAAACCATCGCTGCACTGCTCCTTCCCGGGGCAAGTTTCGTAAATCAATAGCAGCATATGCCAACCCGGTATCAGCCAACATAACGTCAAGTGAGCCTTGTTCAAGCGGTTTAACATCAATTGGCTTGAGTATACTGAATTTGTTGGCAATCGCCGGCTTTGCCTGAAATCCCCCCTGATTAAAAGCAAATCCGAATGTCACCATTGCGGTGGAAAAAAACTGGTCAAGATGATAACCCATGGTTTTACCCATGATTTCTTGATTGGTATTAACATGGCCGTTATGTGCCCACACAACCATTTTTGCCTCCCTGCCCTCATGCTCAAGGATCCAGCGAATATTGTTGGCCATGCTCAAATCCCGGTGAGCAAATGCCTGACGGTAATTATTGCGCAACCCGGCAAAAGTGATCATCTGTTTCAGCACCACGGCATGCTGGTGGACAATATGACACTGCCGTTCACTGGTGTCGGCAACATAACGGACTTTATTGACTTGTAAATCACTTAATATACTGTCGGCCGTGTTCGCAGCCAGCTGATTCTCCGGGGCTGTTAACTCATGAAAAGTCACTGCCCGATAGGCATCACTTAAACGGTTTATTGGCGCAGTTCGATTTAAAACAGCAACCATTTTACTTGATACTTTTGCCAGATAACGCTCGACCAACCGATAGGCCACCGTGCCTGACTGCATATCAAAGCCGTAGAATTTTACTTTTTTATGATGGGCAGGATTGGCGTTGTAGCTGCGCATCCAGCGGATCATGGTGAGAATCTCTTCAGTATTCCAGATCCGAAAATATAACCCGGCCAATGCCTTTGCCGGATCACCTTTACCCGTTAATACGTATTGATTCAATTTAAAGGCTTCGGGCATGGTGGCTTCAATGGCGAAAATATTAAATCCCTTTTCTTTGACCAGAAATTCGAGCATACGGTGTTTTAATTGGAAAAATTCACGGGTACCATGAGTTGCTTCACCAAGCGCAACAATTCGGGCGTCACCGACCAACTGTTTCAGTGGTTGCATGTCGTCCAGGCCCTGCCCCGCTTCGACCCCATTCAAAACAATGGCATTGTCTTTTACCCATTGCACTGTAACCGGATAATTGTCGTCAACTTGCTGTTTGCTGGCACTGTCTGTTGCTGCAACAGCGTTTTGGAGGAAATAGCTGGCACACAAAGCCAATAATAATGTCATGCGTGTTATGGTGCTTGGTTTCATATGTCTTTCTTTTTGTCTTTATGGATGGATACGACCTAATAAAAAGTCTCAAAGAGATAGACCTGAAGACCAGATAAGGTATCGTAAAAATCGCTAATTAAGGGACGAAGCAGGATGGTCAAAGTCAATTATTTTTTATACCGGGCAGGATCAAATAGTTTGAGTAAATAAGCATGGCTTCGGTGGCATACCGCCGCCAACTTGTGGCGTCATTTGTGCAGGCAATACTTTGCTGCCTTTTAATAATCACACTGGTTGATATAAAAACCGGTTCATTTAAGAATCGGCTAATAATCTGTGCAACAGTGTGCCAATTCAGACTAAACAACACAAAATGGGTTGTTTAGCAGTACATTGTCCAATAGCAACCTGAATCAATATAGGTATGTTTACATGCTGGTTGTAAATCATCAGGCATACCGCCAGCAATTTGTGGTGTCTTTTCTGCCGGCACCACATT
>JABSOG010001297.1 GCA_013216025.1 Algicola sp.
CTGGTGTGATTAAAATCGCTGATCACAAACACCAAAGAGCCGGGGTGGGCCAAGCGGCGCAAGCGGGCACAAGCGTCTTCGAGCGGATCGTGAATTTTTGAGTTGTTGGTGGCTTCTTTTGTAACGGAAGGGGCATCATTAACCCTTTCAATCCCTTCACCATGAAGCATGGTTAAGCCGTGTAATACCTGCAATACCCCGTGCTGGCGGCTTTTGGGTTTGAGTTCACGGTGTTTGTGCTGGTTGAACACCAAACCGCCGACTTTGTCGCCGCGCTTTTTGGCATTCCAGGCAATAAGGGCCGCCAAATGGGCCGCCTGCACTGATTTAAATAATAACCGGGTGCCAAAATACATGCTGTCAGACAGGTCGACCAGAATGAAAATCGGCCGTTCTTTTTCTTCGCGAAACAGCTTGGTGTGGGTTGTGCCGGTTCTGGCGGTGACACGCCAGTCGATGGTACGAATATCATCGCCCGGATTATAATGACGCACCTCGTCAAATTCCATGCCGCGGCCTTTGCTTTTTGCCAGATAGTTACCCGCCAGTTTTGACTGGTTGGTATGGCGTGGCGATAGGTCGAGCATCCCGCACTTTTGCTGATAAGCCAGCAGTTCTTCAATGCACAGGGTGACGCCGTTACTGCGGCTGTCTTGTAGCCAACTGCTGACATCAGCAGCGGCGGTTGGGCTGTTTTTTTGCCACCAATTCATCATGGTACAGCAACAAAATCCAGGATACGGGCCAGCACTTTTTCTGACGTGAGGCCTTCGGCTTCGGCTTCGTAGCTGATCAGTAAACGATGACGCAATACGTTGAAGTAGATGGATTGAATGTCTTCTGGGGTGACAAAGTCACGACCAGACAACCAGGCTTTGGCGCGTGAACAACGGTCAAGGGCAATGGTGGCCCTTGGGCTTGCGCCAAATGAGATCCACTTTGCCAGTTGTGCGTCGTATTTTTCAGGTTGACGGGTGGCGATGATCAGTTGAACGATGTAGTCCTCAAGCTGGGGTGCCAAGTGGATATTGAGAACGGTTTTTCGAGCCTCGAAAATATCTTTTTGATTCAATTCGGGAATTTTGGGCTGCTCTTGTTGCAGTGCTTCGCCTCGGGTCAGTTTTAAAATGGCCAATTCGGTGGCGGCATTGGGGTAATCAATGTCGATATGCATCAAAAAGCGGTCGAGCTGGGCTTCAGGCAGTGGGTAGGTACCCTCTTGCTCAATCGGGTTTTGGGTCGCCATAACCAAAAACAGCTCAGGCAGTTCATACGTAGTTTTGCCCACGGTGACCTGACGCTCTGCCATGGCTTCGAGTAAGGCTGACTGCACTTTGGCTGGTGCTCGGTTAATTTCATCGGCAAGCACAAGGTTATGAAACAACGGACCTTTTTGGAATTCGAACACGCCAGTTTCAGGACGATAGATGTCGGTACCGGTCAAATCTGCAGGCAGCAAATCGGGGGTGAACTGAATACGGTGAAAGTCACCTTGAATACCGTTGGCCAGTGCGTTGATAGCACGGGTTTTAGCCAAGCCCGGTGGTCCTTCGACCAGTAAATGGCCATTGGCCAACAGGGCAATTAGAATGCTTTCGGTCAATTTGGGTTGGCCGATAACCTGTGAATCCAAATACTCTCTGAGTTGTGCGAATTGTTCAAAAGCCATAATCGTGTCGTGGTATCCGAATAGTTGGTTAATTCACTGTGGTTACTTCACCAAGAGTGAAATCTATAGTCGTATTTTAGGCCAGAGATTCTAAAAGGTTTGGCCGTGAACTGAAAGGCTTAATTCGTTACATTCTGTTAATAATGGTGGATGGGGGGTGGGTGTAGGGGGTTGAAAGGGGAGGATTCGGTTAGGGCGGGTGGGATGGAGGGGTGGGGGATGTGGGAAGGG
>JABSOG010001298.1 GCA_013216025.1 Algicola sp.
TCATGCTCCGAGTGACCCGTATATTCAGTGCCCGGCATAGAAGGGCCAAAGCTCACTGCACTGGGCAACAGCTTGGCGTTAGTTGAACCGCCGATAGAAATAGGCTTAGGGTTTTTAATGCCTGTAAAGTGGCTGAAGATGGCCAGCAAAGGTTTCACATGCGGTGCGTCTACAACAACCAAAGGCTCACCAAAATACAATTGCACGTTTTGAAGTTCGACCTCATGCTGTTTTTGCCACTGATCTAACGCCGCCTGCGATTGTGTTTTTAACACTTCGCCAGTTTTACCGACAGGACGTCGCAAATTAACAAAAATATTGGTGCCTTTGTCGGTAGACTTAACCGTTGTAGGTGCCAGTGTCATATCACCCATGAACGCATCCGTGTAGGCAATCTCACCAAACTTTTCGGCGTACAATCCAGTGCCGACCAATTCATTGATGTAAGCCACAGACAAACTGGCTGTCGTTTTTGGCCAAGTGTAAACGCTTAGCACATCGGCCAAAAAGGCAATCGCATTGATACCGTCTTCTGGCGTAGAAGAATGCGCAGATTTACCACGGGCCGTGACAGTCAAAACAGACTCTTTCAAATCAAAACCGAATTTGAGTTGTGGATGCATCAAAGCACGGCCTTTGATTTTGCCAAGCAAAGCATCATCAGCACGTTCGATCACCGCCTTGGCATCTTCTGGAATTTGACTGCCAAAAGCACCGCCGCCAAATTCACTGATATAAGCACCGAAGTATTGTTTGTTTACAGTGGGCACATCTACCTGAATCATGCTCCAACCGTTCTCAGCCGTTACAACCGGATATTCGGCATCGATGGTGACATTCATTAAAGGCGGATCATAAATCTCAAGAAACTTCTCGAATGGCTTCCAGTCAGATTCTTCAGCCAGATAAATAATAAGCTCAATGGTTTTCTTGAGCTTAATGTCTTTGTCCTTAATAGCCTTCATGGCATAAAGTGCGCTGGCAATTGCGCCTTTGTCATCTTCAGTGCCCCGCGCAATCAATAAACCGGGTTCTGACTCACTGTCGAGTTCAAACGGACTTTTCCTCCACTTGGTAGCGTCTGCCGGTTGAACATCGCCGTGTGTCATCACTCCAAAGCGTTCTTTACTCTGGCCAAGAGTAATGATCATCACATACCCGTGATCTTGATAATTCAGCCCCAACGATGAACTCAATGATTTGACGTACTTTTTATAATTGATAAACTCCGGGTTTTGCTCCATCGGCAAGTCTTTCACTGCCACGGTTTTAAAACGCACCATTTGCGCCAGCGCTTCGACCATCTGATGCTGATAGGTCTTAACCGCATATTTGGCCGTGTCATCTGCAAGTTGTGACACATTTTGTGCCCAACCAAAACCGCTGACAAACAACAGGCCAACCATTAAATTTCTCATCATATATTCCTGAGCGTAAAGGGAGAGTCAATATAGCATTATGCTCTACCACCTACCAGCCATCACCAGCTGGGGTCAGTGCACTTGAACTTGTCGAACAAAATACTTTTTTTGTTCGACAAATTCAAGTGCTTTGACCCCCTTGCTAGCCTCCGTTACACCAGCCTCTAACGAAGCCCCACTTTTCCTTGTTTGTTCAGAGCTGGTGCCAACGAAAAATGGTGGCTTCGTTCTGGGCCGGAGGTACGGAGGCTAAGCAACAGGGGACAGACCAGTCGTCAAAAACCTGGAACTGCTTCGCGTTCACAGTTTTTGCGATCTGATCTTTCCCCAGCCAGTGCCGCCCGTTTGCTCCATTCGAAACCAGCGATCGACCTTCCCAACATCTCAGCTATAGAGAATCTACCAGCCATCACCAGCTGGGGTCAGTGCACTTGAACTTGTCGAACAAAATACTTTTTTTGTTCGACAAATTCAAG
>JABSOG010000013.1 GCA_013216025.1 Algicola sp.
GTCATCATCAACATTAATGGTGATCATATCTTCGGTTTGTTGCACCGTCACCTGACACAAGGCTTTTGAAAAGCGACCAGCATTGCGTAAAATATTCGCCAATGCCCGTTGAATAAGGCGATCGTCTACCATCACCTCGTTATCTTCGTCGAGTTCAAAAGCAAAATCAATGTCAGGATAAAACGAGGCCACCTTGTCGATACTTTCTTGAACGATGCGACTGACCGCCACCGACTCAAGTGCCAGCTGGTTGTTCATGTGCTTGATGCGCGAATAACTCAACAGCTCTTTAACCAAATCGTCGAGTTCTTCAATACCATGAGTGAGGCTGTGCACCATTTTAGCCTGCTCTTTGGGGTCGCCTTCGGCAATCATCTCTACCGCAAACTGCATACGGGCCATCGGGCTGCGAAACTCATGCGCAACACCATGCAACAAGTCCCGTTGTGACTCAATGTGCATTGTATTGCTTTTTTCGAGCTGCTTATGCTCGGTATTGATGCTGTCAATCAGGCCGTAAATTTGCTCAAGATGGCTGTCTTTTTCCCGTTCAATCTTGTTGGGATTTTTACTCAACCCGCACAACGCCTTGAAAATGCGTTCAACATGCTGGCCAAAAGTCAGGTAATAAAAAATAACAATGAAAGTCGAACCGAGGATAGAGGCAAAAAAGGTCGCCCATTCAATAATATACTGGTGCCACGAACTCAGTACCAAAGGGCCAAGTATAAAGACATGATTATCACCCAACGGCAAATAGATATGCGGCGTGTTGGGGTCGACTACCCCGTTGCTAGAGATGGTATCAGAGATATAGTCCAATACATTGGACGGTAAATCTTTTGAATCTCGGGTGTAAACCATTGAACCTGCGCGGTATTGCACCCCCAATTCATTGCCTATCGTATTCCATTCCTCAGGTACGGCCTTGCCCAGTCGTGCGCGGCTGACATCTAGCGCATCTTTGTACAGTAATTCTTTTTGTTCATAAACGTAGGTGTCCAGACTATCATAAATCCAGCCATGCAACAGCCCTGCCATGAGCAGATTGGTACAAAGCATCAGCATGAAAAGATAGGGCAAGCGGATCATAATTTATTTCGCTAACAAATAACCAACGTTTCGAACGGTTTTGATAATTGACGGGTCTTTGGGATCGTCACCCAATTTTTTACGCAAACGCGATACGCGTAAATCGATAGAACGGTCGACACCGTCATATTCAAGTCTGAAAATCTGCATATGCAAATCGTCACGACTGACAATGGCACCGGCATTTTGCGCCAACAACCATAACAAATCGTATTCTGCACTGGTCAGGTTGACTTCACTGCCGTCAATCAATACCCGGCGTTTGTCTGCCTCGATGCACATGCGACCTTCATTATACAAAGTGGTTGAAGAGTCTTCGCGCTGGGCCAAAATGCTCTGGCGTCTTAACTGGGCGCGAATATGAGCCAGCAATACCCGAGGTTTAATCGGTTTGGCCAGATAATCGTCGGCACCCACTTCAAGTCCAGTCACTTCGTCAATGTCGTCATCCAACGCCGTAAGCATGATGATTGGACCAAGATACAAGTCTCTGACTTCTTTACAAATAGTCAAACCATCTTTGCCCGGCAACATCAAATCTAACACCACCAGCGAAGGTTTCTCTTGATCAATGCGATCGATAGCGCCATCACCCGTATGTTCGATAGCCACAGTAAAACCATTATTGCGCAAGAACTTGGCAATTAAATCAGTCAGTTCAACATCATCATCAATCAACAGAATTTTATCTTGTACCGCCATACTCACATCAACATAGTCATTCATAATTACTTCAAGTTACCTTATTATCATGATTTATCAAAGAATTTAATCGGATTTAACAGTTTTAACCCATCAATGCGGCGATACTCGGCAAAATCAACCCAAACCCGGAAAGACCCCCGTCGGCAATGGTCTGCTTTAACCCGATATATCGCCAATTCGTTATCCTTTAACGTCAGGGTAAAAGAATCAGCATTGGTGCAGCCATTAGACAGCACCTGAATGCGAATATTGCCCTTGTTCAGTACAATGCCAAAAAGGGGTTCTAGTTCTTTTTGCGTAGCTGCGCTACTCACTGCCAGCCATAGACACGCACCTGCCATCAGGCGGTATAATGTACTGTTTCTTTTCATCGGATCTTCCTCCTGTAAAACGACTCCATTACATACAACTGAACTTAATTTAACCTATTAATGAATTAAAAACAGTCAAATAGACACCTTAATTAGAAAGGATTAGAGGCATGAAAGGTATTGTTATTGTGTAGGTAGATTGTACGGGAACATGGCGGAATGTATCGGAATGTATCTTTTAAGGTATATCTCGATTTTACGGTGGCCACGTTGTTTGTGCCCACGCGTGAGTGAATAAACAGGTCTACACTCAGTCCAAACAACCAACAATAGAAACTAAAAACATGCGCCTGATTATTAGTTTGTTTATATTAATGTTAACCTTTATTTACCCGTTAAATACCCTAGCATCTGGCCCTTCAATCCGTTTTGATCATTTGTCGATTGAAGATGGTCTGTCACAAAATTCGGTTATGAGTATCCTCCAAGACCATCAGGGCTTTTTGTGGTTTGCCACCCAAGATGGCCTTAACCGCTATGACGGTTACAGCTTTAAAATATTTCGTCACAACCCAAATGATCCCCACTCAATTTCAAGCAATCTTATCACCACACTTTTTGAGGATTCAAAAGGCAGGTTGTGGATAGGCACTCACGGTGGTGGGATCAACCGCTTTAATGCCAATACCAAGCGTTTCGACCGTTTTAAGCATGATGACTCAGACCCGAAAAGCTTAAGCAATAACAACATCAGGTCAATCATTCAAGGCAGCAAAGACCGCTTTTGGATTGGCACCATCGGCGGTGGGTTAAACCTGTTCAATGAGTCATCAGATCAATTCGAACACTTTCGTCACGATGCCAATAGCCCTGGCAGCTTAAGCAATGACAGTGTATGGGCCTTGCTAAAAGACAGTCGAGGCGACCTTTGGGTTGCTACAGACAATGGATTGGATAGATTACCAACCCCGAGCTTGTTAAAAAATAAGCGCATATTGCAACAAAGTTTTGTTCATTATAAACACAATGCAACAAACATCCACAGTTTGAGTCATAACCATGTACGCAAGTTACTTGAAGATAATAGAGGCATGATTTGGGTGGGCACAAAGAACGGATTAAACAGATTTGATGTCAAGACCCAACAATTCCGCCAATTTAAACACCAAGAGCCTAATATCAGTTCAAGTTTAAGTCACAATGAAATTGGCAGTCTACTTGAAGACAACTCTGGCACACTTTGGATCGGCACCAGTGGCGGCGGCTTAAACCGCTATAATTCGCAACAGGATAACTTTGTCCATTTTACCCACCATGCGACTAACCCCAACAGTTTAAGTGATGATTTCATTTGGTCTTTGCATGAAGATAATCAAGGCGTACTGTTGATTGGCACTAACTCTGCAGGCATAAATAAACTTGATGACAAAGCACAACGATTTGGCCATTTTAATCACCAACCGTCAGACCCACGCAGCTTAGGCCATAGCAACATCAAAGCCATTTACAAAGACAGTAAAAATACACTATGGATCGGCACTGACAATGGTTTAAACCAATATTCCGATAAATCGCATTCATTCACCCGCTTTGACCTACAAACTTTAAGTGATAAATTGATAAGCGCTATCCACGAAGACAGTAGTGGTTTGCTTTGGGTTGGTACCCATGGTAACGGTTTAGCCAGCTATGATGTCAATACCGGGCAATTCAAACATTTTCAATATAAAACAACCCATCCAGACAGCATCAGTAGTAATTTTATTTCGGCTATCTTTGAAGATTCAAAAGGCGCATTGTGGATAGCCACATATGGCGGTGGTGTTAATAGATACGATAGAAAAAACCAAAACTTTGAACATTTCAAAAACACTCAAAGCAACGCTCACAGTCTGAGCCACAATATAGTTAGGACCCTCTTCGAAGACTCAAAGGGCCGGTTTTGGCTTGGTACAGATGAGGGGTTAAACCAGTTTGAAGCAAAAACGGGGCAATTTATCGTTTATAAGCATCAAGCTGACATACCCGGTAGCATAAGTCTTAACAATGTGACCTCTATAACCGAGGGCCAAAACGGCCTGCTTTGGCTCGGTACCTATGGCGGCGGGTTAAACAAGTTCGACACCCAAACAAAACATTTTGACCACTACAATGAAACAGACGGTTTGGCCAACAATGCAATTTATGGGGTAATCCAGGACAAGTCAGGTCAACTTTGGCTTAGCACCAACAATGGCCTCAGTAGGTTTAATCCGAGCAATGAAAGCTTCAAGAATTATGATGTCAACGACGGTCTGCAAAGCAATGAATTTAATGTAGGTGCCTATTTTCAAAGCGCTGATGGTGAGTTATTTTTTGGTGGTATCAACGGCTTCAACCGGTTTTATCCTCAAAACATTGTCGATAACACCCAAACGCCTACCGTGGTCTTAACCGACTTTTTGCTGGCCAATAAATCAGTGCTCATAAAACCCGATAGCAAGACTAAAAAACAAGGTGTATTCACACTGACAAAGGCCATTAACAAACTCGAACACCTTACCCTTGGTTATAGACAAAACCTAATCACCTTCGAATTTACCGCCTTACATTTCACCAACCCAATGAAAAACCAGTATGCCTATCAACTCATTGGTCAAGATCAAGACTGGATTTATACCGATGCCAGACATCGCCGCGCCACCTACAGCAATTTACCTGCGGGAGACTACACCCTGCGCATAAAAGCCAGCAACGCAGATGGCTACTGGAACGAGCAAGGCAAAACATTAAAAATCACCGTTGAACCACCACCCTGGCTCACTTGGTGGGCCAAATTACTTTATGCGTTAGTGATAATGACCCTCATTTATGCTTTTGTTCGCGCTCAACGTAAAAAGGTGCACTACGAACGAGCAATCAACCTACGACTGACTCAAGTAGACAAACTCAAAGATGAGTTTTTGGCCAATACATCACACGAATTGCGCACGCCACTGAACGGCATTATTGGTCTGGCCGAGTCGTTGATGGATGGCATCGCAGGACCCCAATCAAAAATCGGCATTCATAACCTCAACATGATCGTGTCAAGCGGCAAGCGCCTGTCGAATCTGGTCAACGATATTCTCGATTTCTCTAAACTCAAAAATCGTAATCTAATCTTAGACACTCGCTCGGTAGATTTGCACAGCATGACTGAAGTCGTATTAGCACTGTCTCGCCCCTTGTTGGGCCATAAAAAAATCGAACTGCTAAACAACATCAACAAAGCATTGCCCGGTGTTTTGGCCGACGAAAACCGTTTAATGCAAATTTTTCACAACTTGGTGGGCAACGCCATTAAATTCACCGAAGCAGGCAAGGTAACCGTATCAGCCATCGAAACCGCCCAAGAGATCACTATAAGCGTGACCGACACCGGTATTGGCATAGATAACAAACACTTTGCCACCCTATTTGACTCGTTTGAACAAATCGAAGGCGATACCCAACGCTCACAAAGTGGCACCGGTTTGGGCTTATCTGTTAGCAAACAGTTGGTTGAATTGCATGGTGGAACGATAACAGTCGAATCCCAATTGAACCAAGGCTCAACCTTTAGTTTTAATCTGCCCATCAGCGATGAAAAGCCGCAGCCCAACGAACTGGCCAATCAATCAATCGCCCGGTTACACGCTTTTGAAAACGAAGAGGTTGTAGCCGATGAACCTGAAGTGCTGCAAACAACACCATTACAAAACCAATCACAAAACCAATGCCGCATATTACTGGTCGACGACGAACCCATTAACCGCCAAGTATTAAACAATCACCTATCACTGCAAAACTACGAATTGATAGAAGCCTCGGGCGGGCACGAAGCGTTGCAAGCCATCAAGGATAATGGTCCGTTTGATTTGATATTACTCGACATAATGATGCCCAAAGTCTCGGGTTATGAGGTGTGCAGCAAACTACGCGAAACCTACCCCGCCAACGACTTGCCAGTGATATTCTTAACCGCCAAAAACCAAGTCGCCGACATGGTGCAAAGCTTTGCCGTGGGTGCCAACGACTACCTAACCAAACCGGTCAGCAAACAAGAACTGCTCACCCGGGTAGAAACCCACCTTAAATTTTTAGACATTCACCGCAATTTAGAAGGCAAAGTGCTTGAGCGAACAACCCAGCTTGAGCAAAATAATAAAGCACTAATCGACACCCAACAACAGCTAATCCAATCAGAGAAAATGGCGGCACTGGGCACCCTCACCGCAGGCGTAGCCCACGAGATCAACAATCCCAATAACTTTGTCCATGTCAGCAGCCAAAATCTTGCCGCTGATTTAAGCAAAACCCAACAGTTTTTCATCGATTTGGCAGGCGACGAAGCCGACGAAGACATTCTCGCCAGCTTCAAGCAACAATTCGCTCCGCTCGATAATCACCTCGACACCATTAAAGACGGTTCAGAACGAATCAAACTCATCGTGCAAGACTTACGCGCCTTCACCCAACTTGATTCAGCCGAACAAAAAACAGCCAAACTAACCGACTTGCTACAATCGACCATAAATCTGGTCAGCACCCAATATCAAAAGATCACCACGTTTGTCACCGACTTCAAAGACCAACCTGAGTTGTATTGCTTCCCCGCGCAGCTTAACCAAGTCTTTATGAACCTGATAGTCAACGCCTGTTATGCCATCGAAACAGCCCAACAAGATACAGACAACAAAGGCGAAATCGTCATTGGTTGCCGTTTAATTGATAAAGAAATTGAGATCACCATTAAAGACAACGGCTGCGGCATGAACGAAGAAACAAAAACCAAATTATTCGAACCGTTTTACACCACCAAAGCAGTCGGCGATGGCACCGGGTTAGGTTTGTCGATATCGTTTGGTATTGTGCAAAAGCACGGCGGAGAGATTTGGGCAGAATCGGAGTTAGGGGTTGGCACGACTTTCTTCGTCAGGCTTCCTACGCGTTAGTTCATCACTTACGCCCCCCGCCTCAGCAAGCAATCAGTCCTCAAAATACTGAAATCAGGCTCAATTTTTCAAATTTGGGCCTCAACAATCCGCTACACTAGATACCTCTTACTATTACCATTATCAACGACCTAAAAGGCGAGCTGTTCATGAGGACAAACCTAATCAACGGATTCAAACAAATAATACTGACAGTCATGTTGGTTGCTAGCACCAATGCACTGGCCGGCAATCCAGTAGTTAAAAGCGCACCAGCCACATTTAAGTTCAACGACAACGAGCAACACAAATTTCTCGACCAACATAAAACAGCGATCAAAACCATCACAACCGACACCCTGATCAAAATGCGCAAATTGATGCCAACATTGGCGTCGAGTATTCAATTTACAATCAATATCATCGACCGCGATTTATCTATGGTTAACGGCACCACGGGTCGCGCCGACAGACCAAACGAAATAGAAATCAGCTTATCTTCCCGCTACAAAGGCGGACTAGATCAAGTCATCAAAGACGGCTTTGCCGTCACCCTCTTTCACGAATTGCACCACACCGTGCGGGGCTGGACCATCTATGGCAATAAGTTTGACCAAGGCATTGATATCGCCACCATCAACGAAGGCCTTGCCGATGTTTTTGCCGAAATTCAGGCAGGCCACCCCCACGGAAACTATACTGACGTCGTCGACTTTGAGGCGTGGACCAAAGAAATTTTGGCTCTGCCCAAAAATGCCAATTATGGAAAATGGATGTTTGCACACCCCGATGGACGAGAAGCCATCGGTTACCGTACCGGTGCTTATTTGGTGAAAAAGGCCATGAAGGCGTCAAACAAAGACATTCTTGCGCTGAGTAAAATGTCAATAAAAGCGATTTATAAACTGGCGGGATTTGAGTTCACGCCTTAACGCACGATGCATAAAACGGTGGCGTTGGAGGGCATGTAACTGTGACCAAGAAATACCAGAAACATCCATTTAATGGAAGTTTCTGGTATTTATGAGAAGAAACATTGATAAAAACAATCGACAATCACTCTACACAAAGGTCTACTTTTATTATCCTTTGTGTAATGCTTAGAGCTTAAACTGCGGCTGCTCAGCTGCAACACCAAACAATGCTTGATGTAACGCCTGTAATATTTGCGAAATTTTGTTATCTACGTAGCTCACAAATTCCGGTTTCAGTACAGTTTCTTGTAATCGGGTAGCATCAAGAAAACGAGACATTTCTTTTTGAAAGAACTGCCCTTCGAAATACCGGGGGATTTCGTTGATCCTAGCTTCTAACCTTTGTTTATAATTCGTCATCGCATGATCAGCGATTTTCTGTAGAACAAGTGCTTCATCAACAGTTGCATTTTTCTGTAATAACCACACAATATCCCATAAATCTCGTGCCTTTATGTTATTTCGAGCCGGCACAGCAATTAACTTATCAGCAAGAATTTCATTTAATGAAGCGCTGTTCACCAACAGGGTGTCGTACCCAGCAGGTAGTTCATCATAATTTGTACGTATAAGTAACGGTTTCACTTCATGAACAGGCACGTTGGCTATATCAATATGGACGCGCTGACTGGGAATATGCCGTTGCTCTGGATGAGTTTGAATAATGACTTTCCAGGTATTGGCATTGCTGTTGGCATATTCAGGGTCATTTTTTAATTGCTTAGGACTACGAACTTCAACAGGCAATTGATAGCGATCAAACAAGAACTTTTCAATCTCAAAACGAATGGCATCAAAGTCTGAAGGTTTAAAATCAACTCCGGCGTGAAAATCCAAATCTTCACTATATCGGTTTGAGTGATGGCACAAACGCAAGCAGGTACCACCAATAAACACCATTTCTGGTAACATTAAGCCTTTGCTTTGCAACAAATAAAAAATGTCGTAGTGCAATAACTCTTTTTCAACAACAGCCAGCATAGATCCTAGTTCGGGCTTTGCCCGCACAATCAAATTGGCACGTTCAGTTAACGAAATGGCTTTCATAAACAACCTCCTCATAAGTATCCATATCAACCAAATTCAGATTTCGGCCTACCCTTTTTAAATCGCTCAGCGCCAAATCAGGCTTAGCCACCCGCATTGGACGCTCACCTTGCTTGTACGTATTTTCAAGAATATCAATTTCGTTTCGAGCCGTATGGGTAAACTCGATAGTGCCAAAAGGCGTCCGGTAAATTTGACTGCGGCCAGTCGTCATCACCGACAAATAATTAACCGTCATTTGGCTGATAATACTGTATTGAGATAGCGCGGTTTCCAAACTAACATATGAATACTCACCACGCCTGAGCACCAGCGCGATAGATTCTAGCTTATATACGTTGTCTTTTAGCCGCTTGGCAGTCAAATACACACCACGACAAGGTCGCAGTAAAACACCCTTGATTAATGCCCGTTCAATCGTCTTTTTTAAATTAGTGGCCCCCTCACCCGGAAAATAACTCCTAAACTGAGTATTCGAATGCGCATAAATCCCATTGTTGGCCAGCCACTCTAACTTGTCGCTAAATTCAGATAAAAACATCTAACACCTCTACAGAAAAGATAACATTAGTTATCTTTTCTGTAAAGAGCCACAAGTGCTACAATCAATACATCACCTCAACAAAAATGAAACGACCATGGACAGCGCGGTATTCATCTCCCACACAACCAAAGACGATTCGTTTGTCAGGCGACTGGCGGCAACACTCGAACAACACAACATCACAGCCTGGACTGACAGCCATGAGTTAACAGCAGGTGACAAACTCCACGAACAGATAACCACAGCCATCAAATCGGCTCGTTACTTTTTGGTGGTAATAAGCCAAGCCGCGATGGCATCAGACTGGGTGCGGGCCGAAATAACTTTTGCGTTAGAACAGGCCAAAATCCGCAACGATGGATTTAAGGTCATCCCCCTACGCAAACCTGATGTTGACGCGAACGCCCTTAAATGGATGTTTCCAGAAGAATTGACCCACCTATCGCTAACCGAAAACAACACCGCTTTTATCGACCTCATGCCAGCACTTTTTGCCGCCTTGGGTGAACAGCTGCCAAACGACTTGGCGCTGTCTCAAACCCTCAACGCCGCGCAGATTGAAGAACTGGTGCTGACATTGTCAGACCCCACGCTCACCAATGACGATGGCAAAATCCGTTTGAGAGCAAAAGCAGAATTAACCTTTTGTCCTTCTGACCCCAATACACGTGACATCAAAAGCCAACAATACTTTTTTGAAGCGCCCATTGGCGAGATAGAAGCGAATGACATTAGCTGGTATGTCGAAGAGTATTTTCGCTGGCCCACCGGCGTGTTTAAAACCAGAGCACAAACAACCGAAAGCGACCTACCGCGCTGGGGCAAGTTACTTTACAAAGCGGCCCTAAGTGGCGAATCAACCTTTGCACCACTCAGTGCATGGCAAGACAAAACCAGCGGGCGACGATTTTCAATAGAAGTGAATGGCGCAACAATTGAAGGTGCCGACAAAGAATTAATACAAACAACCCGCGAAGCCGCCAGCCGCTTATTGGCGCTGCCTTGGGAGATAATGCACGATGGCACTGGCTACTTAAATCAGGGTATCAACAGCGTACACATTCGCCGCCGCTTGCCCAATTATCAAAAAATCACCCCAACCAAAGCCACACTACCCATTCGGGTATTACTGCTCAGCCCTCGGCCAGAAAAAACCGAAACCGGCGAAGCAGTCTGTTATCTCGACCATCGCAGCAGCGCCTTGCCACTGGTGCAAGCGATGGAAATACTGGGTGAAGACTTGGTAAAAGTAGACATATTGCACCCGCCCACATTCGAAGCGTTAAAACAGGCCCTTAAAGCTGCCAAAACCAAAAATCAAGGTTACGAAATTGTCCATTTTGACGGACACGGCGTATACGACAGACAGGTGGGTCTCGGCGCACTGTGTTTTGAACACCCCGACGACAAAAACAGCCTGCAACCCAGATTAATGCAACTCATTCACGCCGACCAATTGGCCGCAGAACTACGCGATTGCGGCGTACCTCTGGTTTATCTCGACGCCTGCCAAACCGCCCAAACCGAAGAAGACCCCCAAGCCTCGGTGGCGGCTAAATTACTCGAACAAGGCGTAGGCTCAGTCGTGGCCATGAGCCATTCGGTTTTGGTGTCCACAGCCGAACGATTCGTCGAAGCCTTTTACAAAGCACTGGCCCAAGGCAGCCGAGTCGGCGATGCCATGCTGGCAGGCCAAGCGGCGTTGCACGACAATTCCTACCGTGGCAAAATCACCGGCGCAGGCAAGCTCGAACTCAAAGACTGGTTTGTGCCAGTGTTGTATCAAGAGGCTAACGATCCCCAACTGTTTAGCGTCCAACCGGGCGAATCTACCGCCCCATTTCGCGAAAAGCCGTTAGAAGATTTTCCAGCACCACCCGAGCACGGTTTTGTCGGTCGCAGCTATGCGTTATTGCAGCTCGAACGACTATTGCAACAAACCAAATACGCAGTCATTCAAGGCAGCGGCGGCATGGGCAAAACTGCCATCGCAACAGAACTCGTCCGCTGGTTAGTGCGCAGCGATCGCTTTGGCCGAGCGGTATTTATCAGCGTAGTATCGCAAAACGTACAAGACGTGAAAGGCATCATCGACTCAATAGGCCACCAGCTATTACCCAAATATGCCGTTGCAGAATACGGCAACGACACAAAAGCCGCATTGCAGCCCATTGAAAGAGCATTAAGCGACACACCGACCCTGTTTTTATTCGACAATATGGAAAGCGTATTGCCTGATCACCAAGGCATCAACCCGGCAGGCGTAGCCGATGTCACCGAATTGCTCGCCCTTTGCAAAACCCTGTTGAAACAACCCAAAACCAGCGTGATATTCACCAGCCGCGAAGCCTTGCCAGCCCCATTCAATAAAGCCAAAAACAACATCAAATTAGGGCGTCTGTCACAATTTGAGGCGATAAAACTGGTCGAAAGCGTGATGGCCGAGAACGACTACAAACCACCAGAAACAGACGATGCCAGAACAGATAAAGATGTTATGGATTTGGTCAACTCGGTTAACTGCCATCCCCGTGCTTTAGTGTTACTGGCGAAAGAAGTTGCTAACGGTGTTAAAGCCACTACCAAAAACCTTGGGCAACTGATGGCAGAGCTGGATAAACGAAACCCCAACGACCGTGAAAACTCGCTTTATGCCAGTGTGGAGTTATCGCTGCGGAGATTGCCGGATGATGTGAGGGTGTTGGTGAATAAGTTGGCTGTTTTTCATGATGGTGGGAGTATAGTGAATATGACAAAGGTTTTGGGGATTGAAACGGAAGAAATGAGCGCTATCGTCGAATTACTGATAAACGCGGGTATGGCGGAGACAATGCAGTATGGCTACTTACGGTTGGACCCGGCATTACCGACTTATCTTAAACTGGGGCAATCAGTTGAAACTCTCGATGAGTTAAGGAACTTATGGGTTGATACTATGGGGCAATTGGTGAGTTTTCTTTATCAACAACAATTTAAAAACAGTACAATGGCGGCACAGTTAACTTTGCTTGAATTACCCAATTTAATTATTTTTCTAGATAGGTTGCTGTTACAAATCAAGACAAACAACTCTTTGGCGGAAAGTGCTATTGCTGCGGCTATTAGCATTGAACAAGTCATGTCTAATTTGGGTCGAGCCCAAGCATTGGCAAAGGTCGTGGATGTACGTGAACAACTGGTAACGTATTTGCCCGAATGGGGCGGCACCCATTTTAAAAGTGAATGTTTGTCGATTGAGCGGTTACAACAGCAAGAGCAATTACAATTGGCTTTTAAAAAAGCCCAAGCGTTATTGACCAAGGCCAAAGCTATCGGGCCTAAGGCTTATCAAGGAGCTGATTATAATCTGGCTATGGCGCATGTGCTACTAAGTCGAATATAAGGTTGGGCGGTCATGTAACACCAGCTCTTGATAACTTGACCGCCGCACAACACCTATTCGAAGCCTTAGGTTCACGGGGGGAGCTTATGGCAGCGGTGTGTTTGACTGAGCAGGTCGATTGTTTGTCTGACTTGGGTCAGTTTGATAAGGCTGTTGAAAAATATGAGGAAGTCATTAAATTGGATGAACAAAAAGGCTCTTTGCGGAATGTTGCGATCGGCAAAAGCCAATTAGCCGATGTTTTACGTAAGCAAGGTAAATATGAATCCGCAATTGCGGAATATAAAGCAGCGAAAGTAATTATTGAACAACAGAACGATTCGACTACCGTTGCAGCCATCTGCCATAAAATGGGGATGGTTTATCAAGATCTGGGGAATTATGTTCAAGCAGAAACAGCCTACCGTCAGGCGTTAGATATTAACACTCAACACAATAGGCTCGCTGGACAGGCATCTAATCTCGGAGAATTAGGGCTTTTCTATATGTATAAATTAGATCGTCCTGCAGATGCGGTGGCATTTTATCGCCAATCTGCCACTATCCATGTTCGATTGGCGGATTTACGTTACGAATGGGTAAGTCGCAGTAATATTGCTGATGCACTAATTAAACTTGAGCGTTATGATGAAGCCCGCACTGAAACCCTGCGATCTATTGAGTGCAGTAGCAAATTTGAACATATTATTGAGCAATGGAAAACATTCGCAATCCTGCAAAAAATCGAAATAGCCCAAAACAACCCTGCAGCAGCCAAAATCGCATGGACAAAAGCAAAACAAACCTACCTTGCCTATCGCCAACGAGGTGGTTACGCACAAACTGGGCTAGGCAGATTAGCGGATAATGTTCTGGCATTAATTGAGTAAGATAAATCAGATGAAGCCATCAGGCTTCTTACTGAACAGTCGCAATTAAATGAGGCTCCAAAATGGTATAAATTAATCGCAAAAAAAATGATAGCGGTGGTCAAAGGCGAAAGAGACACCACCTTTGCCGATGATTTTGATTTGAAATATAGCGCCACAGCCGAAATTCTGTTTCTTATTGAGCGGCTTAATGCAATCAAACCTGGATAAAGCCATCCTGCGACATATCACCATTATAGAAGGATGGTCACGTTTTTTGCCTACATGGATGTGGAAAGCAGGGCAATACAGGGAGCAATTGCCGAGGGCGCAAAAAACGTAGCCACCCTATGGAACGTGCAACTCACCATAAATCACCAATCCCAACATTAAAATCAAACCCGCTGCCGCCCTCTTGCTTTAATACCTTCCATCAACTCTTTACTCAAAGGTTTAACCCGTCCTTCATCTGCCGCCTGTATGCCAACATCGACAAATCGCTTTAACTCCACCAGCTTCAAAGCTTCGTCAACTCCTTGCTCAAATTCAGTTGTCTTCACAGGTTTCATATCAGCATCCTTTACGTTGTGTATTCTGCATATATTATACAACCCAACGAGGCATATCAGCCAATACCTTGTCGATAACAACAGGCTTTAAACCAGTAAACATACACCTTTCATCGCAAGCAACAGCGCCCTCCTATAACCGAACCACCCCTGACCCTGTTTTATTTCTCCCATTGAGTCTACAATTAGCCGCAAACATCCCAAAAGAACCCAAAAACTTACATGCATCAAATTTTTTACCTGATGGTAGTCCTGTTTAGCCTGTTCTATACCCAATCTGCCCAATCGTCCGGCCCGGCCACTCGCTTTGAACGACTGTCGCCCGAGCTTGGCCTCTCGCGTGCCACGGTTTACAGCATTCTCCAGGACCGTCAGGGATTTTTATGGTTTGCCACCCAAGATGGTCTTTACCGCTACGACGGTTACAATTTCAAAGTATTTCGCCACAACCCGCAAGACCCTCACTCCATTTCAGGAAATTTGGTACAAACCCTGGTAGAAGACTCCAAAGGCCGCATTTGGATTGGCACCCGGCACAGTGGACTCAATCGCTTTGTTGCCAATCTTGAACGCTTTGTACGCTATAACCATGATGACACCGACCCCCACAGCCTCAGCAATGACGGGGCTTGGGCCGTTCTTGAAGATAGCAAAAACCGCTTATGGATTGGCACCCGGGGCGGCGGTTTAAACCTGTTCGATGAGGCTACCGGTCAATTTTCTCACTTTCGTCATGACGACAAAAACCCCAACAGCATCAGCCAAGACAGGGTTTTAACTCTGCTTGAAGACAGCAAAGGTCACCTTTGGATTGGCACCAGCAACGGCCTCGACCGGCTGCCCGACATTGCCTCGATCGATGGCAATAACACTGAACAGACCCATTTTATTCATTACAAACATCAGGCAAACAACCCCAACAGCCTTACCGACAACCGCATTCGAACCCTGCTTGAAGATAAAAACGGTTCGATTTGGGTCGGCACCCGCAACGGCTTAAATCGTTTTGACAGCAACAACCAACAGTTTCACCAGTTTAAACATCTGTCGATAACGCAAGACCCAGCCGCCGCCCAGCAAAACCTCAACCATAATTACATCAGAATATTGTTCGAAGACAGCACCGGCACATTGTGGGTAGGTACCAATGGTGGCGGGTTAAATCGCTATAATGCCCAGCAGCAAAACTTCACCCATTTCACCAATCACGAAGCCGATCCTAACAGCATCAGCGACAACAGCATCTGGTCAATGCACGAAGACAACCGAGGCATAGTCTGGATTGGCACCTACAAAGGCGGCGTCAACAAACTCAACAGCAAACCTAACCAATTTACCCATTTTAATCATCAACCAGCCGATCCCAACAGCTTAAATCACAACAGCGTTTATGCCATCCTCAAAGACCGCAATGACGACGTTTGGGTTGGTACCAGCAAAGGTCTAAACCAATACAACCACACCACCCGTTCGTTTAAACATTTCACCCATCAACCCTTAAACCCCTACAGCTTGAGCCACGACTTGGTCTTATCATTGTTTGAAGACAGTACCGGCACTTTGTGGGTGGGCACTTTTGACGGTGGTTTAAACCGTTACGACCCCGACAAAAAACGCTTTATCCGCTACAAACACAGCCAAGCCACCGGCAGCATCAGTGGCAATTCAATCTCAACCATCTTTGAAGATGCCAGCGGCATGTTGTGGGTTGGCACCTACGGCAACGGGTTAAACCGCTACAATCGCCAAACCCGCCAATTTGAACAGTTTAAGAACGACAAAGACAACCCCCACAGCCTGAGCAACGATACCATCAGAGCCATTTTTGAAGATTCAAAAGGTCGATTGTGGCTCGGTACCAATGACGGCCTCAACCTTTTTAACCAACAAAACGGACGCTTTATCGCCTACAAATATCATCGCAATGACTCGTACAGCCTCAGTAACAACCGGGTATATGTGATTGTCGAAGACGATAAAGGCCTCCTTTGGCTAGGCACCCATGGCGGCGGATTAAACAAACTCGACCCCAAAACCATGCAGTTCAACCAATACCGCGAATCAGACGGCCTAAGCAACGACATCGTTTATGGCATCGCACGCGACCCGCAAGGTTTACTGTGGATCAGCACCGACAATGGCCTGAGCCACTTCGACCCCGACAAAATAAGCTTCAAAAATTACGACTTTAACGATGGACTCCAAGGTAATGGCTTTAACCCAAGGGCTTTTTTTAAAGCCAAAGATGGCGAACTGTTTTTTGGTGGCAGCAACGGTTTCAACCGCTTCTATCCACAAGACATTAATGACGATCCGCACCGCCCCACCGTAGTACTAACAGACTTTCTGGTGGCCAACCAATCGGTCGGCATTAATCCTGACAGCCCTAATTCTTACAACAACAGTGCTGATAAAGCCAATTCTGACAAAACAGCAGACAACCCAACCGTATTTAAGCTGCCCCAATCTATCGACAGCCTTAAACACCTCACCCTGGGTTACCACCAAAACCTGATCACCTTTGAATTTACCGCACTGCATTTTGCCAACCAAATGAAAAACCAATTTGCCTATCAACTGCTCGGCCAAGACCCCAACTGGATCACCACCGATGCCAAAAATCGCCGCGCCACATACTCAAACTTAGCCCCTGGCCATTACACCCTGCGCATCAAAGCCAGCAACAAAGACGGTTATTGGAATGAACAGGGCAAAACCCTCAGCATTGAAGTGCTACCCCCGTGGTGGCGTTCGACTTTTGCCTATGTGCTTTACATCCTCTCAATACTGACCACCAGCTACAGTTTCTATCATTATCGTACGGGTTCACTCATCAGGCGGGCCAAAGAACTTGAACGCAGTGTCGAAGAGCGTACCGCAACGGTTAAACAACTGATGGAACAAAAAGACCGTATGTTTGCCAATATATCCCACGAATTTAAAACCCCACTGACGCTGATCCTCAACCCCATGGATGCCATAGACGGCAATCAAAGCAAACAAACCATCATGGACAAAGTGTCGATGATGAAACGCAACGGTAACCGGTTATTACGTTTGGTTGAACAATTGCTAGAGCTGTCAAAAATAAAATCGGGCAACACCGAAGATCAACAACAATGGCAATATTACTCGCTGGCACAAACCCTAAACGTACTACTCACCTCATTTGGGCCATTGTTTGACAGCAGCCAAATCAAGGTCAAATGCGCAAAATTTGACGATGTGGTATTACACCTTAAACCTGACTCACTCGAACTCATACTGACCAACCTCATCTCTAACGCCGTCAAATACAACTCAACCAACGGCACCATTTCAATTGACGTACAGCGCCATGGCTCGCAAGTCAAAATCATCATCGAAGATACCGGCATTGGCATTGACGAAAAAAATCAAACCTTAGTCTTTAACCGCTTTACCCGCGCCATAGAACAACACGGCAAAAACATACCCGGTGCCGGTATAGGCCTTGCACTGGTCAAAGAGCTAGCACTGGCCAACCATGGTCAAGTTCAACTGACCAGCGTAGTCGGTCAAGGTAGCGCCTTTACCGTCACATTACCGGTTGATACCAGTGGTGCCGTTGCAGTCAAAAACATGGATGAACTGCCAAACACCACCAAAATGGAAATACAGTCGTTTGCCGATGACGAGGCGAGTGAAACAACGCCACACCACCGAATGGCGCCCGAGCCAAACCAAGACGACAACAAACCCCAGTTGCTGATCATCGATGACAATACCGACATGCTACAACTGCTCGATGACACCCTTAATCCCTATTATCACTGTATTTTCGCCGACAATGGCACCCAAGGCGTAATAATGGCCAAAGAACACCTGCCCGATTTAGTGCTCAGCGATGTCATGATGCCGTGCATATCGGGTTTTGAAGTGCTCAGCCAATTAAAAACCGATGAAATGACCGGCCACATCCCAGTAATTTTACTGACCGCCAAAGGCGACATGCAAAGTCGCATAAAAGGGTGGGAAAATCAGGCCGACGAATATCTCGAAAAACCGTTTCATGCCCCAGAAATGCTGGCAAGAATAGACAACCTGCTGAGCATCAGGCAGTTGTTAAGCCATCGTTTTCAGCAGAATTTCAGCGGATTAAATAGCCCAACAATGGCCAGTCAGCAGGCCAGTTCTACGATGAATGGAGAGGTTAATGATGAGGAAAATCAGCTAGATAAGATGTCCCATAAATTCTGCTGCCAGCTTGACGAAGTATTAAACCAGCATTATAAAGACGAAGAATTAGATGTGTCGATATTAGCTAGCGCAATGGCCATGAGCAGACGACAACTGTCACGCAAAGTAAAAAGCCTGCTCGATATGACCCTAATAGAAGCCATCAGAGCATTCCGCTTGAAAAAGGCCATAGAATTGTTGAAAGATGGCATGACCCCCAGTTTAGTGGCCAATGAAGTCGGGTTTTCGTCGCACTCGTATTTTAGCCAATGCTTTAAAGCCCACTTTGGTTGCGCACCTTCAGAGCATGGGAGTGTGGGTTGACCGCGATGCTTAAATTGTTTTTGCTTATAACTCTGCTGCTGCCACCCCCTTTGTTGGCATCAAAAGCGATTTTTAAATTCAACAATATCAGCAGTGAGCAAGGCTTGAGTAACGTCTATGTATCCAAGGTTTTGCAAGACGCTCAGGGGTTTATCTGGGTGGGCACCCAAAGTGGTCTGTTTCGCTATGACGGATATAAATTTAAAGCATTCAAACATGATCCCCAAGACCCAACCTCTTTGCCCGGCAATTATGTTCAAACACTTTACAGTGACAGTGCTGGAGTGCTGTGGGTGGGTATTTGGCGTGGCGGTTTGGCGCAATACCATTCCGGCACCGAGTCTTTTACCAACTACCAACACGACCCGAATAACCCACACAGCTTAAGCAATGACGAAGTGATGGCCATTGTTGGCGATACCAGCGCAGGAGATAAAGAGGACGGCCTGTGGATTGCCACCCTAAATGGCGGGCTTGAGCACTTTAACAAAAACAATCAAACCTTCAGCCACTATCGCCACGACCCAAACAATCCCAATAGTCTGGGTAATGACAGTGTGTATGCACTGCTGTATGACAGCGCCGAATTTTTGTGGATTGGCACCAGCCGCCATGGCCTTAACCGTCTAAACAGCAACACAGGCCAATTCAAACGGTTTGAACACAACCCAAACAACCCCACCAGCCTCAGCCACAACAAAGTACATCTAGTGTTCGAAGACAAAGACAACAATGTGTGGGTCGGTACCAAAGGTGGTGGCTTAAACCGCTTTAACCGCCAAACTGGCGATTTCAACCATTATCGCCACAACCCCAATGATGCCAACAGCTTAGCCACCGATCAGGTGTGGGCGATACATCAAGACACTACTGGTTCGTTGTGGATAGGTGCCGACAAAGGCGGTTTAACCCGCTTTGACCAAAAAACAGACCGATTTATCCGCTACCGCCATAACCCCCAAGATAGCAGCTCAGTGGCAGACGACGATGTTTATACCATCACGCAAGACCAAACCGGGCTAATCTGGCTCGGTACTTTTGGCGGTGGCATCAGCCATTTTGACCCAGCAAGCGAACGTTTTGGTTTTATACATTATGATGCCACCGATTTCCACAGCTTAACCAAAGGAGACATTCACGCCATTTTTAAGGACCGGGCGGGCATCGTCTGGATAGGCACCGATTCGGGGCTTAACCGTCACGATCCAGTCACAGGCCAATTTAGACATTACCTTCATGATCCCACCGATTCAAATAGCCTCAGTGACAGCGATATCTGGTCAATATTTGAAGACTCCAAGGGCCAACTGTGGATAGGCACCAGAAACGGTGGCGTTAACCTGTTCAACCGCCAACGACAAAAATTTACCCATTACAAACATAAAGCCGATGATAACAATAGCATCACCAAAGGTTATATTTCTGCCATTCATGAAGACGCATGGGGCAACCTTTGGATGGGGACTAGCCATGGCCTTAACCGCTTTAACCCCCAAACAAACAATTTTACCCGTTATCTCAGCAACACTATCAACGACATCAGCAACAACACCATTTATGCCCTATACAGCGCCCAAGACGGTTCGCTAATGATTGGTACCAATGGTGGCCTCAACCGCTATGATCATCAAAGCCAAGATTTTACCCTCTACAGGCACAACCCCGTCAACCCCAACAGCTTAAGCAACGACACCGTATTTGCGATTTATCAAGACCCACAAGGGATATTCTGGCTGGGCACCAATGGCGGATTAAACCGCTTTGATTTACCACAAAACACCTTTAAGCACTACCGCGAAAAAGACGGTTTGCCGAGCGACAGAGTCTCTGCTGTTTTGGGTGACAGCAGCGGTAATCTGTGGCTTGGCAACGACACCCTATCGCGTTTTAACCCAGCCACGGTCACCTTCAACAACAATGTCGGCCTTAAAGCCGGTTGCCTCAAAGGTGGTCAAGGCGCATATTTTAAGGCGAGAGACGGTAAACTGTATTTTGGCCATTGTTCTTTTTATCCTGAGCAAGCCATTAAACCTAGTTTACCCCCTACCATTGTGCTCACTAATTTTCGCCTAACCAACAAAATCGTGGGCATCAGCAATAACAACACCCCAACCCCTTTAACCAAAGTAATCAATCACACCCAATCCCTCACACTTACCCACGAAGACAACATGTTCTCTTTGGAATTTTCCGCCTTATATTATGCCGATGCAAAAGCCAACCAGTACCAATACAAACTGGAGGGATTTAACCTGAATTGGATAGACACATCGGCCAACAACCGCCGAGCCGCGTATACCAATTTGGAATCTGGCGATTATACCTTCAGAGTAAGGGCTAGCAATAACCAAGGGGTTTGGAATACACAAGGCAAGTCATTAAGAATCATCGTAGAGCCAGCCCCATGGCTGACTTGGTGGGCTTATCTAATTTATGCCCTTATGCTCGCCGCCTTGTTATACATTGCATTTTTCGTTTATACCCAACAACAAAAAATACAAGACGAGCATTCAGTTAATATAAAACTAACCCAACTCGACAAACTCAAAGACGAGTTTCTGGCCAATACGTCCCACGAACTACGCACCCCGCTTAACGGCATCATCGGCCTCGCCGAATCGCTAATGGACGGCATTGCAGGGCCCCAGTCAAAAACCGGTATTCATAATCTAAATATGATTGTTTCAAGCGGCAAACGCCTGTCTAATCTGGTTAACGATATCCTAGATTTCTCAAAACTAAAAAATCGCAATCTCACTCTGAATACCCAATCAGTCGATTTATACAGCATGACCGAAGTTGTGCTAGCCCTGTCACGCCCTTTGCTCGGCAACAAACAGATTAAACTGATAAACAATGTCAACAAAGACCTGCCCGGCGTGCAGGCCGACGAAGACCGTTTAGCACAAATTCTTCATAACTTGGTGGGCAATGCGATTAAGTTTACCGAAACGGGCAAGGTAACGGTGTCGGCTGTTGAAATGGGTGAAGAGATAACCATCAGCGTCATCGACACCGGCATTGGTATAGACAAGAAACACTTTGCCACCCTTTTTGACTCATTCGAACAAATCGAAGGCGATGCCCAACGCACACAAAGCGGCACCGGGTTAGGTTTGTCGGTCAGCAAGCAGTTGGTCGAATTGCACGGCGGCACAATTATGGTTGAATCCCAGTTGAGTCAAGGCTCAACCTTCAGTTTTAACCTGCCCATCAGCGAAGAAAAACCACAAGCCAACGAACTGGCCAATCAATCTGTCGCCCGGCTCCACTCTTTTGAAAACGATGAAGCGGAAGTGCCATCAACAACACCAACAGCCAACCGATGCCGCATTTTACTGGTCGACGACGAACCCATTAACCGCCAAGTCTTAAACAATCACCTGTCACTGCAAAACTACGAATTAATAGAAGCGTCTGGCGGCAAAGAAGCATTACAAGCCATCGACAATAACGGCCCGTTTGATTTAATTCTACTCGACATAATGATGCCGCAAGTCTCGGGTTATGAAGTCTGCAGCAAACTGCGCGAAACCTACCCCGCCAACGACTTGCCGGTGATATTCTTAACCGCCAAAAATCAAGTCGCCGACATGGTGCAGAGTTTTGCCGTGGGGGCCAACGACTACCTCACCAAACCGGTCAGCAAACAAGAACTGCTCACCCGGGTTGAAACCCATCTTAAGTTTTTAGATATCCACCGTAATTTAGAAGGCAAAGTACTCGAACGCACGACCCAGCTAATTGATATGCAACAACAATTAATCCAGTCCGAAAAAATGGCGGCACTGGGCACCCTCACCGCTGGTGTCGCTCACGAAATCAACAACCCCAATAATTTTATCCACCTAAGCAGCCAAAACCTCGAAGCTGATTTGACCAAAATCCAGCAGTTTTTCATCGACCTTGCAAGCGACGAAGCCGACGAAGATATTCTCGCCAGCTTCCGCCAACAATTCACCCCGCTCGATAAGCACCTCGACACCATTAAAGACGGTTCAGAACGAATCAAACTCATCGTGCAAGACTTACGTGCCTTCACCCAACTCGATGCTGCTGAACAAAAGATGGTAAAGCTCACCGATTTACTGCAATCGACCATCAACTTGGTCAGCACCCAATACCAACCGATCACCACGTTTGTCACCGACTTTAAAGACCAACCTGAGCTGTATTGCTTCCCCGCTCAACTGAATCAGGTATTCATGAATCTGATAGTTAACGCCTGTTATGCCATCGAAACAGCCCAACAAGACAAAGGCGAAATCATCGTGGGTTGCCAAGTGATTGATGATTCAATTGAGATCACCATAAAAGACAACGGCTGTGGCATGACTGCAGAAACCAAAACTAAGCTGTTCGAACCCTTTTACACCACCAAAGAAGTCGGCGATGGCACAGGACTGGGTTTGTCGATATCGTTTGGTATCGTGCAAAAGCACAATGGCGAGATATGGGCGGAGTCAGAGTTGGGGGTTGGGTCGACTTTTATGGTGCGCTTGCCTACGCGGGGAGTAAGCATTGAATTGGCGTAAAGTCGTCTACACTTAAGCCAAGCAATCAATAACAAAATCCAAATATGCGCCTATTCGTCACTTTTTTAATAACACAGTGTATCTTGCTCTTTACACCCGCCACCCAAGCATTCGAGCCGGTTGTTCATTTCGATCATCTGACAATAGAAGATGGCCTACCAAGCAGTGCAGTGACCAGTATCCTCCATGATCGTCAGGGGTTTATGTGGTTTGGCACCTACGGTGGCCTTGTTCGTTATGATGGTTACAGTTTTAAGACTTTTAGCAGTGATAAACAAAATCCTCACGCGATTTCAGATAACAATGTGATCACACTTTTTGAGGACTCAAAAGGCAGACTGTGGGTTGGTACAGTGCAAGGTGGACTCAACCGCTTTGATGCCAATACCGAGCGGTTTGTTCATTTTAAACATAATGAGTCAATCCCCCAAAGCATTGGCAGTAACAACATCAGAACCATAATAGAAGATAAAAAAGGGCGGCTATGGATCGGAAATTATGAAGGTGGCTTAAACCTGTTTGATGAATCGACCAATCAATTCAAGCACTTTGCACACGATGCGAATAACCCAGACAGCTTAAGTAGCAACACCGTTTTCGCGCTGCTTGAAGATAGCAAGGGTGACTTGTGGATTGGCACCGATGGTGGTTTGGATCGGCTGATCATGCCAGACTTAACCAGCAATAATGAAGCACTAGACTATCGTTTTATTCACTATAAACACCATCAACAAGACCCACACAGTTTAAGCAACGATCTAATATTGGATTTACTTGAAGACAAAACAGCAAAAATTTGGGTCGCTACCCACAACGGATTAAATCGATTCGATCCAAAAACACAGCAGTTTCGCCGATTTAGCCACTTACCAGGCAATTCAACCCCTGGCTCGCCTCAGGGCCTGAGCCACAATAATGTCAGGAGTTTGATTGAAGATTCCAGCGGTACCTTGTGGGCTGGCACCTCTGGTGGTGGATTAAACCGTTATAACGCCAAACAACAAAGTTTTGTCCACTTTACCCATCAAACCACTAACCCAAACAGTTTAAGTGATAATTATATCCGCGCCATCGCTGAAGATAACCAAGGTGCATTGTGGATTGGTACCCAGCACAAAGGAGCAAGCAAACTTGATAGAAAAAGACAACGCTTTCATCATATCAAGCAACAACCATCAAACCAAAACGACTTCAACAGCACGGTCATTTCAGCCATTACCAAAGATAAGCAAGGCATACTTTGGATAGGCTCTGACACTGGCTTAATTCAATACAACAGCGACCGGAGAATTTTCATCCATTTTTATCACCAACCGACCAATCCCCACAGCTTGAGTTACGATGATGTCAAAATCACCTATATAGATAGCGCAGGATTGCTTTGGATTGGCACCTATGGTGGCGGCTTAAACCACTACAATGCCAATACAGGACGGTTTAGTCACTTTAAACACAACCCGGCAGACCCGCAGAGCATCAGCAATGACTACATCAATGCGATCTATGAAGATACTAACGGCATCTTGTGGATCGGCACCAATGGTGGTGGACTCAATCAGTATGATGGTCAAGACCAGACTTTTGTGCATTACCGTCATAACGAAGCCAACCCCCACAGCATCAGTAATGATAATGTTAATGCCATATTTGAAGACTCAAAAGGCCAAATGTGGCTAGGTACTGATGGTGGTCTAAACCGATTTAATCGCAAAACAGGCCAATTTGTTGTAAGCAGGCATCAAGCCAATAATCCCCATAGCCTGAGTCATGATTTGATTTATGCTATTGTTGAAGGGCAAAGTGGGATACTTTGGCTGGCCACCAACGGTGGCGGACTAAACAAGCTCGATACCCAGTCAATGCGCTTTAGCCACTACGCCAAGAAAGACGGTTTATCTAGTGATATCATCGTAGGGGTTGAAAAAGACAAATTTGGCCAACTTTGGCTGGGCACCAACAAAGGCCTCAGCAGATTTAACCCCACCACCAATACCTTTAATAATTATGACAAAGACGATGGCCTGCAAGGTAATCAGTTCTTGCACAGTGCCAATTTTCAGAGCAGTGATGGCGAATTGTTTTTTGGTGGCGAAAACGGTTTCAACCGATTTTATCCTCAAGATATTGTTGATGACACCGAGCCGCCAAGCGTGGTATTAAGCGACTTTTTACTGGCCAACCAATCGGTGCCGGTTATTCCAAACAACCAACAAAACGCGCCTGACAAGTTAACCCTGAGCAAAGCCATTAATCGGCTAGAACATCTTACCCTTGGCTACCAACAAAATATGATCACCTTCGAGTTTGCCGGGTTACATTTCACCAACCCGATGAAAAACCAATATGCCTATCAACTGCAGGGCCAAGACAAAGACTGGATTTATACCGATGCTAAAAACCGCCGGGCCACCTATGGCAATTTATCCGCAGGCGATTATATTTTTCGCGTCAAAGCCGGTAATAGAGATGGTTATTGGAATGAACAGGGAAAATCACTAAAAATCACTGTAAAGTCGCCCCCATGGCTGACTTGGTGGGCTTATTTGATTTATGCACTGGTGATTGCCTCAATGCTGTACGCTGCATTTTTTGTTTATGCTCAACAACAAAAACTGCTGGGCCAAAAACAAAAAAACCGTGATGAACACGCCCTTAACCAGCGGTTGAAACAACTCGACAAACTCAAAGATGAGTTTTTGGCCAATACTTCTCATGAGCTTCGCACCCCACTCAATGGCATTATTGGTTTAACCGAATCATTAATCGACGGTATTGGCGGACCACAGTCAAAAACCAGCCTTGCCAATCTATCTATGGTTGTTGCCAGCGGCAAACGCCTGTCTAATCTGGTCAACGACATCCTCGATTTTTCGAAACTCAAAAATCACAGCCTGACTTTGAATATCCAATCAATTGATTTATACAGCATGACAGAAGTCGTCTTGACCCTGTCTCGCCCGCTTGTGGGTCAAAAAAATATTGAGTTGATAAACAGCGTCAAAAAAGATTCTCCCGGGGTTTTGGCCGACGAAAACCGCCTGGCGCAAATCCTTCATAACCTAGTCGGTAACGCCATCAAGTTTACTGAAGCAGGCAAGATCACGGTGTCAGCCGCTACATCAGATGAAGGCATCATTATCAGCGTAACCGACACCGGCATTGGCATAGATAAAAAACACTTTGCCAGCCTGTTTGAGTCTTTTGAACAAATTGAGGGCGATGCACAGCGCGAACAAAGCGGCACAGGATTGGGGCTGTCGGTCAGCAAACAGCTGGTTGAATTACACGGTGGCACCATTACGGTTGAATCTGAGTTGGGTAAAGGCTCAACCTTTAGTTTTAACCTGCCCATCAGCGAAGAAAAACCTCAAACCAACACATTTGCCAATCAAACGATTGCCCGTTTACACTCGTTTGAGCATGATGAGTTAGCAGACAGTGAGGTTACCAATGAACCTGAAACCGTTCACACAGGCCCCGCGACTGGCAAACAATACCGTATTTTACTGGTCGACGACGAACCTGTTAACCGACAGGTTCTAAACAATCATTTGTCTATGCAAAATTACGAACTGATTGAAGCCCCCGGCGGCCTAGAGGCATTAAAAGCCATCGACGAAGACGGCCCATTTGATTTAATTCTGCTCGACGTAATGATGCCACAAATTTCGGGTTATGAGGTGTGCAGTAAACTGCGCGAAACATACGCCGCCAACGACTTGCCAGTGATATTTTTAACCGCCAAAAATCAAGTCACCGATATGGTGCAGAGTTTTGCTGTAGGTGCCAACGATTACCTCACCAAACCCGTCAGCAAACAAGAGTTGCTGGCACGAGTCGAAACCCACCTTAAATTTTTGGATATCCACCGCAATCTGGAAGGTAAGGTCCTTGAGCGCACGATGGAACTGATCAAAATTCAACAGCAATTAATCGAGTCAGAAAAAATGGCCGCATTAGGCACGCTCACCGCCGGTGTCGCCCATGAAATCAATAACCCCAACAACTTTGTTCAGGTCAGCACCGGGGTGTTGGCAAAAGATCTGGCGGATTTACACCAGTTTTTGATTGAATTGGCAGGCGATGCCGAAGAAGAGGTCCTCGCCAGCTTTAAATCCCGCTTTGGGCCCCTGTACGCCCACTTAACCACCATCAAAACGGGTGCCGAGCGCATCAACGCCATCGTGCAAGATTTACGTGCTTTTACCCAACTCGATTCGGCCGAAGAAAAAACAGTGGTCGTCACCGATTTACTGCAATCGACCATCAATCTGGTTAGCAGCCAATACCAACAGATCACCACATTTGTCACCGACTTCAAAGACCAACCCGAGTTATGCTGTTTCCCGGCACAGTTGAATCAAATATTCATGCATCTGATAGTCAACGCCTGTTATGCCATCGAAACTAAGCAGCAGGGCGATGATGACAACACGGCTGCCTGCACTGACAAAAAGGGAGAGATAGTGGTGGGTTGCCGCTTGGTAAATAAAGAGATTGCCGATTCAATTGAAATCACCATAAAAGACAACGGCTGCGGCATGACTGAACAAACCAAAACCAAGCTGTTCGAACCCTTTTACACCACCAAAGAAGTCGGCGATGGCACCGGGTTAGGTTTGTCTATATCGTTTGGTATCGTACAAAAGCACAATGGCGAAATATCGGCGAAGTCAGAGTTGGGGGTTGGCACCACTTTCGTAGTGCGCTTGCCAAGATAATTATCCCTTCACCAACCGATCCCGGTTATTTTTGGTTTCGACATAACTTGCGTCACTTTCACGCATATATTTTAACGCCCTATCAAAAGACTCAATGGCTTTGTCAATTTGACCATCGTTCTCATACCCCCCAGCCAAGTTGGCATGGGCCAAACCTGAGTCTGGGTAGTCCTGCACATTTCGGCTGAAGGCTTCAATTGCCATTTTCGGTTTTTTAGCATAACCCATATAGTAATAAGCCAAATTGTTGATCACTGTCTGAGACGTTTTTATCTCATAACCAAACTCTTTGCTCAGCGCCTGATAATATTGATCAATAGCAACTATGCCTTGCGGGTAATAACTATTGGGGATCTTCCATTTGGCATATAAACTGCGAAGGGCACTAAATTGGCCAATAACCGGAGTGGTGGTGTGCGTTTCGTCAGACAAGCGCTCGGCTTTAAACCTAAAACCATCGGGCACCGATTTATTCAATGCGGCCACCAAATCGTTATACCCCGCTTGCATTCGCTCACCCTCGTCACCCAGGTTTAGGTATAAGTAGTTTTTCGTTGATTTGGTTTTAGCCAACCACTTAACCATATTGTTAACGGGTAGCTGCTCGTCCCACCACAAGCTGGGACTAAAGGCAAAATGCGCCTGAAACAAATGAGGCCGGGCTTGCAGGCTGTGAATCACCAGTAATCCACCCAATGAGTGCCCGGCTATCATATTAAATTTGTCGCTGCGGTAAGTTTTGTTGATGTGGGGCATCAGTTCTTTTTCGACAAAGTCTAAAAAGGGCCCAGCACCACCCACAGTGTTGTCGTCTTCAGGCCCTGAGGGGGTAAAATCTCTATAGCGTTCAGGCGAATCAATGGCGATGACAATCAGCCCGGGAATATTATTATAGCGGCCTAAAAAATCGACCGTGCCCGAGGTATGACGCAGGTTATCTTCTCCATCAAGCACATATAAAACAGGGAAACGCCACGCTTTCGTCTGTTCATAATCGTCAGGTAAATAAACGCTGTATCCGCGAGTTTCTTTAAGGACTTTAGATTCGATATTATAAGCTGTGGCAATGTTGATTGTTTCAGCGGCCCCGGCAGCGACAACATAAAACGTCAGCAACAAGGTGATCATGGTTTTAATCATTTTGAATGTCTTCCTTTGGTGCCCGTAGGGTTTACAGACGGCACCCACATCCTACACAATTAATGTCCGGGTGTACAAATCAGGCGCCTAACCAGCGAAATCAAAATCACGCATCCAAGGTCAATTCTTCACCCTCATAAGCCGCCAGTTGAAATCCGGCATAAACATAACTGCCCATCAATGACAATAAAATCACAGGATTGAAAATCAGCGCCTGAGTAATAGAGATGGGTATAACAAAACCCATACACAATACAGCGATGATGGCGACAGCGCTGATCCAACGAATGGCAGTAAATATCATGTTGGTGGTGTTGTTAGTGGTTGTTTTATTAGATGCTGTTTTCATGGCTGCTGTTTTCATAACGTGTCGTCCTCGTTGGTTTGAGACACTACTATAATCAGCCGGATGGGTTGTGACAAACGTAAAATATTGACCTATAGATGAATTTCATTCACTCATACTAAGTTCTGGTAGCTGCTTGAACCAGTCTATGAATATCTTGATATCGCTGCGGTGTTTGTCTTGTGGACGAAAAGCGATATAACAGGCGTGTTCAAAAGGGGCTTGTTCTTTAAAAGGTCGGACCAGTCTACCGCTGGCCAAGACTGAATTTTCGAGTGGTAGGCCACCCAATGCCAATCCCAAACCCTGCTGCGCCCCTTGCATAACAACATCATATGAGCCCAGATTCAACGGTGAACTGGATTCATCTACACTGAAGCCTAAAGCCGCGCCCCATTCAGCCCAACTGCTGTCTCGGCCAGAAAGCTGTAACAGTGGCACGTCGAAAATCTGGCGAATGTCTTTGAGTTGATGTTTGTCGGCAAATTCAGGTGAACACATTGGCGTTACCTGCACGTCGAACAATTTTTCGACCACAAGACCCGGATAATTGCCGCTGCCCAGTCGAATGCCCACATCACAATCATCATAACGCAAGTCAACCAGCACCAAACTGGTTTCAATTCTCAATTCAATATCTGGAAAAGTCTGCCCAAATAACCCCAGTTTGGGAATAATGATATTGGTGGCAATGGTCGGAATGGTCGATATGCGCAGCGACTGCGACGAAAATTGTTGTTTGAGCACCTTAGTACCCTGATCCAACCGCTCAAAAATATCTCTGACCACGATCAAATAATTGGCGCCAGCTGATGTCAGTGCCACGCCACGGGTTAATCGGGTAAACAGCACAATGCCGAGGTTTTCTTCGAGTGCTTTGATTTGGTGACTGATGGCCGAAGGGGTTAAAAACAACTCTTCTGCCGCTTTCTTAAAACTTAAATGACGACCCGCAGCTTCAAATAATTGCAGCAGGTGTAATGGGGGAAGTTTTCTGGCCATGGCCCGTCAATCCAAAAATAACTGTTTGAATGTCATTATATACAACAGCTCATCGACACACCTATATATCTTTTTAGTATTAAAACGACCCAAAGCGCTTTTTACCAGCGCACAAAAAGAGATTTTCTCTGATTTTAGTTTTACGCCACAGAACTTTGGTATTCCAGAGAATTTGATAGCGGCTGCGACAGAAAAATAGAAAAACATTCATCTTATTGAAATCCCTAGTAAATTCTATAACAAATCAAACTCAGGCTCCAAATCTAGACTTTCAGGCTTTAATTTAATAACCCAGAATCAGCGGTTTTGTCACTATAGAGCGGCAACTACGAGCCTCTCCGAGGCAGCAACACAACTGACGTTATTAATTAAGGAAATTCAAATGCACAACTTTAAAAAAATCCACCTTTTATCCGTATTGGCAACCGCTATGCTTTCTACTTCAGCCTTTGCTGATCAGTATATCGTGGTGGCGCACCATCAAAAACTGAATGATGTGCGGCTGGCCAATATCGAAAATATGGGCGGCATGGTGATTGATTCAATGCGCGATATCGGTGTTGCCATTGTTGAATCGAGCGCACCTGATTTTGCCCAAAAGGCGCAAAAACTGCCGAATATTCGTTTTGTAGTTAAAGACATAGCACTAAGCAAAGACGACCTCTTTTCTGCGGGTCAAAACGCCTTATCCTCGCCTTCTTCAGCTCTTTCAACGGAGGCGCCTCAAGCGGCGGATATGCCCGATGACATGTTTTTTGGTTTTCAGTGGAACCTGCAAGCGATAAAAGCGCCGCAAGCCTGGGCTGCGGGTTATCGTGGCCAAGGAACACGAATTGCGATTTTAGACACTGGTGTCGACGCTGACAATTTTGAACTGGTCGAAAACATCAATACCGACTTGGCGAAATCATTTGTCGACGGCGAAAACTGGGATGTATCTGAAGACATCACTTATCATCACGGTACCATCATCGCCACCTCTATGGTCGCCAAAGACAACGGCATGGGCATTGTTGGTGTAGCACCAGATGCCGAAATCGTGCCGATTAAAGTCGTATCTGAAGATGGCACTCGGGGTAGCGCATCGGCTTTGCTTCGAGGCATGTATTACGCCGCTCAAATTGACGCCGACATCATCAACATGAGTCTGGGTATCCACATTAACAAAAACACACCGGGCGCTTATGCGGTTACGACTGCATTTAAACGCGCAGCAAAATATGCGTGGAAACAAGGCTCATTAATCATCGCAGCCGCTGGCAACGATGGCATTGATGTTAGCAATGATGATGAAAACATTCACTTACCAAGCCAATTACCCCGCGTGATCACCATAGGCGCTACCGGCCCGGTTAATTATGGCAAAGACCAAACGGTCGATTTGGATCAGGTGCCCTCATTTACCAATCACGGCGAAGATTATATTGATTTTGCTGCGCCCGGTGGCAACGATACGGTTTACAATCAGGGCACATTCGAAATATGTACAGTCAATTACGTCAGCTTGCCGTGTTTCATGTTTGATGAAATGGTGGCAATCGACAATAATGGTGAGGTGTTAACGATTCACGGCACCAGTATTGCCACGGCACAAGCGTCTGGCATTGCAGCATTAATTATTGGCAAAACCGGCAAAAACAAACCACGTAAAGTGCTCGCAAAGATGATCAAAGGTGCCGACGAACCAGCTCAAGACTCCTTGACCCCTTTCTTTGGTTATGGCCGTTTAAATGCTTATGAATCAATAAAATAACAACCTCAAAGGATGATCACCATGACACACACCATCAAGCAGTTAACTTACTCATTTTGTTGTATTGTCATGATGATCTTGCCTGCCTCTGCTCTAGCGCAAGCTAAAACTCAAACCCCTGACTTTAAACAGCTGGGCGGCTTATTCGACAACAAAACCCACCTTGGTGAATTCGAGTTGCGCCGCACCCGGCAAGTGCTGCAAGACAGCCGAGGGTTTATTTGGATAGCCAGCGAAACCAATGGTTTAATTCGGTTTGACGGCACCCAAACCCACAAAATAGATTTTCAGGCAGCGTTTACCGATTTAGTTAGCGAGCTGCGCATCGAATCGATTATCGAAGATAACAATCAACACATTTGGGTGCGCACGCTCGGCCAGGGCATATACCGTTACAACCCCAAAAACCAATGGATTGACCGATATAGCTTTCCAGTGACAGACGCAACTAATACCCAGGTGACCAGCCTTATCAAAGACCCTCAAGGTGCCCTTTGGATGGCCTCCCGCACTCAGGTCGCCCATTTTGACCCAGCCCAAAATCAATGGCAGTTACAACCCACCCTCAATAAACATCCATTACCGGCGGATGTTGCGTTTAAAGCCTTGTTTGTTGACTCAACACAAACCTTTTGGCTGATCACCGAACAACAAGGCATTTTTCAGTTTGCCAAAGACGCACCTCGCCATTTTATTCACAACCCCAGCGCAGACAAAGACCAACCCGGTAACTTGCCCAACAATGGTAACATGGCGTTTTTTGAAGACAATCAAGGCAATATATTCTTTGGCGGCACCGTTGGATTAACCGCCTACCACGCCCAAGACCACACCTTTACCGCCTTCCCTTTAACTGACCAACCTCCCCGAAGTTATGAGAATCTGGTGACCTCAATCACCCAACGTGATGAAAACCATTTGTGGCTAGGCACTTTTCAATATGGCGTGATGTTGTTCGACAAACGTCAAAACAAGGTGATTGCGTTTTCAGATGACTCAGAAAATTCACTGAACAATCAAGAAATAAACCACGTTTATGTTGATGCTAACCAAACCCTGTGGGCCGCCACCGAAGCCGGTGTAAGTACCAGCACCACCATCAACCGCGCCGTAAGCCTGTGGCAGCATCACCACCAAAACCAAAATGCTCAATCGTGTTATCCAAGCGGGTTTACCGAACACAATTCGGCAGTCTATTTTGCCTGCGGAGCAGGTTTGTATCGGTGGCATCAAGCAAGTTCAAATGCAGAAGGTGTCGAGCGCATCGAAAACATCGTGACCTTTGCCACACCAATAATCACCCTTGCCGCAGGGCAAGGAGACCAACTTTGGCTTGGCAGCTTGTTTGGCGGTTTGCTTAACTATGATTTAAAACAAGGCAAAACTACTGCTTACCCCGTCAACGATGGCACCACCGATGCCAGCAAACCAGTAGCCAAACTCTATCGCGACAAACAAGGCGTGTTGTGGGGTAGCACCGCAGACTTCCAAGGTGGCCAAGCCCGTTATGTGTTCAAGTTTGATGCGCTCAACAACAAGCTGGTCAAATTTCCCACAAAGCTCAACATCATCACCATAACCGAGCTTGATGATCAGCATTTGCTGCTCGGCGATTTTTTACAGAAACAAGGCCTTTTTGTTTTCGACAAATCAAGCGGGCAGATCACCAATGAGCAAATGCCAACGGGCACCGTTTATTCAGCTCATAATGACGGCGACAATATCTGGTTGGGCACCAGCGCCATGGGGCTGATAAAATACCACTACAACCGCCAAAGCGATGCTCGATTTGAACCCATTGATAACAGCTTCGCCGCCCCATTAAATGTGGTCAGCGATAATCAGGGCGGCGTGTATTTTCACGATGACGACAAAATATATCACCGGGCAGCCACCAAAGACAACAGCGTTTGTATCAGTTGCGACAGTGCGTTTGTGGCATTGACCAGCTTATACCGTGGTTCGATTAAGAAGATTGGCAACCATTTGTTAATTGGCAGTCAAGGCCTTGGGCTGGCAATCAATGTAACCAAAGTCGCAACCAACAAACAGCCGCCAAAGGTCTATTTTAATGAATTGAGTTTGTTCAACCGCACCGTAAAAACCCAACAATATGACCCTCAGTCGCCGCTGCCATTGGCACTTAATCAACTACCTGAACTGACGCTGGATCACCAGCAGCAATTTTTCTCGCTGCACTTTGGTGCCCAGGCTTTATTACAACCCGACAATATCCAATTCTATTATCGATTGAGCGGTTTAAGCAGTATCAATGATGACTGGTTGGCATCGGGTCGCAACCCCTATAACGCCACCTTTACCACCTTGCCTGCGGGTGAGTATCAGTTCAGGGTTAAAGCGGTTAACCACAACAGCGGCCTGTCGGACGAAGCCGCGATAAAGTTGGTGATTAAACCTGCGCCTTGGCTATCGTTGCCCGCCAAAATGGGTTATGTGGTGTTGTTGATTGCCGCCATTTTTGGCGTGATTTATTGGCGTACCCGCAACCTCAAACTAAACGCCGACAAGTTGCAACAGGGGATCCTTGAGCGCACCCGAGAATTACATGACAAAAACAACTTATTGGCCAATAAAAACGACACCATTGTCGACCTGCTCGCGCAAAAGCGGCGAATGTTCGCCAACATGTCTCACGAATTTCGAACGCCGTTAACGCTAATATTGTCGCCGCTCGAACGACTGTTTAAATCAAAACTGGCTGATGGCAATCAAAAGTTTTTGCACATAATAGACCGCAACGCCCGGCAATTACTGCGCATGGTTGAGCAACTATTAAAACTGGCACAGCTTGAAACCGCCAACCGCATTCAATACAAACAATATCAAGTGAATCAGACGCTTAAATATGTCATTAGCTCGTTTGAAGCGGTTATTTTAGATAAACACCTATCGGTTAGCAGCCAACTCGAAGGCGAAATTACTGCCACGCTAACAGACGACTCGCTCGAAACCCTGATCGCCAACTTGTTGTCTAACGCCATCAAATACACTCCAGAACAAGGGTCAATCACCATCATTGCCAAGCAACAAGACCAACAATTGCTGTTGTCTGTCAGCGATACCGGACTGGGTATTGCGCCAAATGTTCAACAAAAAGTGCTCGAACCTTTTTACCGTGATGAGCACGACAGTAAAAGCCATATCGGCGGCAGTGGTATCGGGCTGGCGTTGGTTAAAGAACTGGTAGAGGCCAACAACGGCCAATTAACCCTCGACAGCGAACTTGGCCGAGGCAGTTGCTTTACCATCACTTTACCGCTTGCCCCTAACGACGCAAATATCACTTTTGCCCGACAGCAAAGTACTGGCGAAATGGCCGTGAGCGCCAACCTTGAATCGCTGAACCAAGACGCTCGACAAAGCGATCAACAAGGTCAGCATCCAAGCTATCTACAAGAAAACAGCGCAGCAAAACCACCAACATTAGATTTGCCGTATTCGAACGGTGTAGACAGCAAACCCTCGCTGGTTATCGTTGAAGACCATCAAGATATGCGCGAATTTTTGTTCGAATTGCTCAACGAGGACTACCACTGCATCGCGGCCAATAATGGTAAAGATGGGATTAGAATGATCACCGAACAAATTCCTGACGTGGTGATCTGCGACCTAATGATGCCGGGCATTAACGGTTTACAGGTGTGTAATACCCTCAAAAATGACGAAAGAACCAGCCATATTCCACTAATGCTGCTCACTGCCAAAGGCGATACCGAAACCCGAATTGCCGGTTGGCGCGAAAACATCGATGACTTTGTCAGTAAACCTTTTAACGAAACAGAATTAAAAGCCCGGCTGAAAAACATGCTCACCATTCGCTCCATATTGAAAAAACGGTTTAGCCAGCAAATGCAATCATTGGGCAAGTCGACAACCACTGAACAAACCCCTGAATATCTCAACGTAAAAGATCTGGCATTTTTGGCACGCTTTAAAAAAATGGTCGAAGACAACCTCGGTGAAGAAACGTTTAACCGCACCAAAGCCGCCTCGTTACTGGCCGTAAGCGAACGCCAGCTACAACGTAAACTCAGCGCCCTGACCGATCATACCTTCACTGAATATGTCAGATTCAACCGACTCGAACGCTCAAAAGCCTTGCTGATGTCGGGTATGCAAGTGTCAAGGGTAGTAGATGAGGTCGGGTTTTCGTCATTGTCGTATTTTGGTGCGTGTTTTAAAGCAGAGTTTGGCCAGTCGCCCAAGCAGTTTCAGGTGGAGTGTGAGGCCAAGGCACAAGTGACTGAATAAATAGCCCGTGGTTTCACCTGACTGTTGCATACTTTCAAAATTAAACATACACTTCGCATACGTTTTATATATATAACACATCTAAAGCATATCTTATGGGTATAGTAAAAATCTCCGACGAATTACATGAAGAAATTCGTAAAGCCAGCACTGTGATGGTCAGATCAATTAACTCACAAGCTGAGTTTTGGATCAAAATAGGCCGTTTGGCCGAATTGAATCCCACCTTGAATTTCAGCGAAATCATCAACAGCGAGCTGGTTGCGGGTGGTTGCCTCAAGGCAATCGATAAAGAAGAGGCCACGCAAAATGACTGAAGCTGAAGATAAAATCATCATCAAAACCCCCGCTGAAATTGATTTGATGCGCACCTCTGGCCGCCTGCTGGCCAGTGTATTCGACATGCTTGACGGTAAAATGCGCGCAGGCATCACCACCATGGAGATCAACGATTGTGTCGAACGTTTCATAGTCGACGACCTCGATTCGCGCCCCGCCAGCAAAGGTCAATACGGTTTTAAGTACGTACTCAATACCTCAATCAACGAGGTGGTTTGTCATGGCGTACCCAGCTTGACCAAAAAGTTGCGCGAAGGCGATATAATCAACTGTGACATCACCCTTGAGAAAAATGGTTTCATTGCCGATTCAAGCAAAATGTATATGATAGGCACTGTCAAACCACTGGCGAAAAAGCTGGTTTGTGTAACCTACGAAGCCATGTGGCTAGGCATAAAAGCGGTTAAACCCAACGCCACTTTGGGAGATGTCGGTCATGCGGTAGAAAAACATGCCAAATTACATGGATTTACAGTGGTACGCGATTACTGCGGCCATGGTATCGGCAGGCAAATGCACGAAGCCCCAGAAGTCACCCACTATGGCAAACCCAATAGTGGCGAAGTACTCAAACCCGGCATGACCTTCACCATTGAACCGATGATAAATCAAGGTACCGACAAAATTAAACACAAAAAGGACGGCTGGACGGTGGTCACTCGCGATAAAAAGTTATCTGCCCAATGGGAGCACACCATATTGGTCACCGAACAGGGTTATGAAGTGTTGACCTTAAGAGATGATGAAACCATTGGTTAATCAAGGATAAATGATGATAAGAAACTTTCTCAGCTGTGAAAAACAAAGCGACAAAAACAGCCATGGCGGCGTTGGTACCATAGATGTACAAAAAGTGTTTCGGCGGAAAGATTTTAAAGGAGCCTGGGACTTTGCCCTCAGGGTCGTGATGCCACCCAACACGTCAATGGGCATACATGAGCACGGCCAAAACGAAGAGATGTATATCATTTTGTCCGGCGAAGGTTTGATGACCATTGAAGACAAGCAACATCGAGTGGGCAAAGGCGACATGATCCTTAATTCTCCCGGTGGCAGCCACGGGCTATTTAACGATTCTGAGGCTGAAATAGAGCTGTTGATCGTTCAGGCTAGTTTGCCAACTTAGCGAGAAAGCACTCCACCCAACCGATTGCCCAAACACATCAAACTGAAACTCGGGGCTATGCCCCAAGGTTCGGGGATCACCGAAGCATCACAAACGTAAAGCCCTTGCACTTCGGTTTGCAGATTTTCATCGACTAACTCGCCAATCTTTACGCCACCACCTGGATGGGCGGCAAAGTGATGGGAGTTAAATATATGGGTCGCCCCGGCTTCAAGTAGAATATTTGTTGCCAAGGCAGTGCCCTTCTTCATGCGTTGACGATCCGCATCGGTGAGTTTTTTATTCACCCACTTAGGCCCTATCTGGCCACCCAAATCATCCTTTATTTTGACCATTAGACTCAGGGTTTTACCGTGGTCGAGCAGCCGATTGAAACGCCCGACTTGGGCAGAAAATGCTTGGAATAACGGCCGAGGCAAAATCAAATCTGACAACGTAATGCCTTCGTCTGGCAATTGCATTCCAGCCGCCATTGGGACTTCTTTGCCGCCATTAGCCTCTTCTAGATTTTCTGCTAATCCCATAACAGCCACCACCGGGTCGACAAAGTAATCACGACCCGCTTGTTTGAAACCCGAATTTTGTAAAATGCGCGGCGAACCAATGCCACCAGCCGCCAAAATGACATTGTCGGCATAGTGCTTATGCACAACGCCGTCTTTGACATATTCGACCCCTTGCACACGACCATTTTGGTGCAACA
>JABSOG010000129.1 GCA_013216025.1 Algicola sp.
GTGAAGTTGTGGTTGATCATTGGTGAAGATCGGCAATTGCAGTATATTAACCTGAAGGTTGTTGAATAAGGTCCTACTGCTTTCATGTTCATCGGTCGCTCCTGGGCATCCATGCCCTCACGACATTCGCACATCCATGTGCATCAAAGCCGCATTGAAATCAATGCGGCTTTTTTAGTTGTCAGTTGAAATGGGAAACTCTACTTCGGTGGATCCGGTGGATCATCCCAGCCACCGCCGCCGCCCGGTCCTGCGACCATCCCAGTTCGAATCACTTTTTTCGCCAATTTGGCTTTTATCGATTTACTGTTGTTCAATACTACATCTCCTGTTTTTACATTCATCAATAAACTCAATGCATCAAGCTCGTTGCGCTTCAATCACGCATAAGGGGCCAAAGCTTTGATGTACTGCCTTGACCGTTAATCCGGCCCTTGCCAATAATGTTGTCCACTGGTCCATGGTGCGCTCTTTGCCATTAAGACAAATCATCATGTGCAGGTCAAACATTTTGCTCAAATGGGGTTCGTTAGGGCCTGGTACTGGGCCAAACTCACCGATAAAAATCCGCGCATCAGGTTTCATCACCTTAACCACATTGCCCAGTATGGTAGCACACAACGCATCATCCCAGTCATGCAGGATATGCTTCAAAAAGTAACCGTCGCAATCTGCCGGTACATTGGTAAAAAAGTCTCCGCCTTGCACCGCCATCTGCTCGCTTGGTGCAACACGGTCAACCACCGCTTGTTGATCAAACAAAATACCTTGCATATTGGTGTGTTTGCCGAGGATGGCTTTTAACAAAGCGCCATAGGCACCACCAACATCGACCATTTTTTCAATGCCAGTAAAATCCAGCGTAGGCATCGCATTAATCATTGCCACTTCGTCATTGGTATAACAACTCATCGCTTTGGAAAATACATCGACATGTTCTGGTCTGGCGTCAAACAAACCAAAGTAGTTATCTAGGCCAAACACTTTGGACGGTGCCATTTCGCCAGTTTTAAGATACTCGGCTAGGTGAGTCCACATTAAGACGTGCTCATAACTGGCTTCGAGCAGTACTTTGTCGACCATCGACATTGGGTGTGTACTGGTTAAAAAACTGCCCAATTCGGTCAACTCAAAATGATCTTGTTGCTCTTCATGTTGTTTGACAATGCCAAGTGGTGCCAAAGCCCGCAGCAATCGATAGGTGGGCTGTGCTTCTAGTTCACAGGTGTTTGCAATTTGCTCAGATGACTTTACCTGACCTTCGAAGGCATCTCCCATGGCGTTTTTAGCGAAAGCATAAACCATTTGCGAAACCCAATGGCCTGTTGAATATTGTGCGAGTTGTTCTACTGGATTCATCGATTGCCGATCCTTTTAGTGTTTAATGACAGTTTGTTATAGAGCATAGCTGAATATTCTTAATCAAAACTTAAGTCTAAGTTTAACCAAATCGTAAACAGTAGAAAATTCAGCTGTTCAGTAGTCAAAAAACGCACGAAATAAATTTTGTGGCGCCAGCCCAGTAAATCCCCTATCTCTTTACTTTTTTATCCCAATGGTAACTTTTGCCACTGGTTGTACTGAATCTCATTGGGGCTATACTGCGCCCGATCCCATTAATGGACGTGCAGCAAAAGCAAACGGACAGGGCAAACGCTTTAATCGCAAATGATTTAACGACAAGCGATCAAAAGCACTATTTAACAATAATATTGATAGATCAAACAGAGGTTTTCCATGACAATTAACAAAGCTAAAACATTCACTTCGATGTTTTGTCTGACATTGCTTTGCAACTCAGGTTTAAGTGCCGCCACCAATGCCGCACAAGAGAGCGCTGAAGAAGGTAAGACGCTGGGCGCTTTAACAATCATAAAAAAGGATAACCCAGAGGTTACCTATTCTCCTGAAGATTCTACCGAGCAATATCCAATCGCCCCCAGTGGCGAAGTGTACCTGCCGCCGACGGCGGAAAGAATGGAATTACACGGTCAAAATCATCAGTATTACCCGATTGTCACGGCCACCATTCCACCGTTTTTTGAAGCACCAGCCATGGACAACAAAAACGACTATATCTCGACTAAAGAAAACATGGTGGTGCTCAACCCGGCTCCAGAAGAGTTTTTGTGGGTGATGGAAGGCAAGCGTAAAGGATTTAACGATTTGACCATCGTATTGACCAACACAGTGACCGGCAACGGCGCACCAATGCACACTCACGTTGGCGAAGAAGCCCACGTTTTGCTTCAAGGCAGAATGCGTTATTTCCTTAAAGACGAAGTATTTACCGTTAAAGCCCCTTACATTGTCAACATCCCATCAATGGTGCCTCACGCCTTTATGAACGTTCACCCAAGACCTGCCAAACTGGTTGGTATATTCCCTGAGTCAAACCACTGGGAATACGATGTATTGGCCGCTGACCCGTTTGGCGAACCCGGCGGCGAAACCACTCAGGCTGCCGCATTTAAAAATGCCGAAAGCTTCAATGCCGAGCGTCACTTGAGCGAATTGAAAGACTGGTATTCACCTCAAGCGCGAGCCAAACGATTGGCCGCTTATCGCAGCCAAGTCACTGAAAAAGTCTGGGCGCAAGATGGCCTAAGAGACAGTGCATCTGATTACACGATGGACAGTGAAAGCCAGCATGGACATGGGCATCAGCAATAACGATTGTCGTAGGAGTGAGCTCCAGCTCACGATTAATTGGCGCAGCCAATTCTAATTTGATTGGTCTACGACCAATATCGCGAGCTGGAGCTCGCTCCTACCAAGGATATCCGTCCAGCACCCTCAACATCGTCGCGCCAGCGACGATGACCGTCATCCACCCACCTTTACCCCACTAACCGTATAAACCATCCCATCAAACCGCTCATCAATCACCACATCTTTTAACTGACAAGGCTCCAGCAATTCCATTACCCGCTCGCGCTCAAACCTCGGCGGTTTGGTGCCCCACGCTTTAAGCACTTTGGCTGAAAAACCCCGCAAGTCGTTTTTGGCAATGTATTTGACCACATTTTCCATATTCATGGTTTTGTTGGGCACTAAAAATGATAACTTGCCGCCGACTTTTAAGACCCGCATCATTTCGCTAAGCACTTCTTCAGGCGGTTTGACCACATTAAGCAAAGAGGCGCCAATGACACAGTCAAACTGTTCATTTTCAAATTTCAGTGCCTTGGCATCCCCCTCGACAAAGGTGATGTTGGCCTTGGATTCTTCACAGCGCTGGGCGTTAGCTTGCGCGACCTTAATCATTTTATCACTGCGGTCAACCGCGGTAATATCAATGTTGCGTTTGGCAACCGACAGCGAAAATAACCCTGGACCACAACCCAGCTCTAGCAATTGTTGACCACTTTGACACTGTAAATCATCAAACCATTGCTGATGTAATGATTGATACCAGTCTAATTCATACAATTTTGTAAACAATTTTGGCGTATCGTGTTTGAGCAGTCTGTTGATATAAAAACCGTAAAACGGTTCTGTCAATATTGACATAATTATTCCTTCAGTTGTGCTTATCGGTGTTTGAGCGTTTACTCTAACATCTTGTTTTATGGTTCTTTTATTGCTAATTTGGCACGAGGCCCCGTTTAAATCGTGATTTTATCATACTTTAAATATGCGGCAAATATGCAAGAAATAAGGAAAAATTAACACTAGCTTTACTATTGTAAAGCTTTGGGCTAGACTCTTCCCAAATTGCAAAAACACAAGGTACAGGACACAAGAAAATCCGGCTTTGTCCCGTACTTAGTGCAATAACAATTGAGTAGACCGATAACGCATAATGGAACTTAAGTGCCGGTTGAAATCGTGTTCAGGAAAATCTACATCATCAAGGAATAAGGAATAAGAAAAATGGCTAAGATGTCAACAAACACCAGTTGCAGCACAGGGTGTCCAGTAAAGAAAACCCTCAGTTTATTCGAGGGCAAATATTCTGCTTATATATTGTCTGAACTAATTTCGGGAAAACAACGCTTTTCGGCGTTGTTAAAAAAAATCCCTGGCATTAGCTCCAAAACCCTCAACGACAAACTCAAATATTATACCGCCACAGGCATTGTAACCCGCCGCGCCTATCCGGAGATCCCCCCAAGGGTCGAATACGAGCTTACAGAGCAAGGTGCAAGCCTTAAAACAGTCATGGATTCACTTTATCAATTTGGTTCAACGGTAGAGTTTTTGAACGAGGAAAATGAAGCTAACGCAAAAGCAGCAGGATAAGTTTTTGATGGCGTGAACCACTAGGTTCACGCCGCATTTAGTTGGCCTGCGGCCTTGAAAATCAAGCGCTTTTTAATCCCTTAACCTTACGAACCAACAAGCCCCTTCAAAGCCTTAAGCACCTTGGCATTATCCTCTTTACAACCAATCGTAATACGCACATAAGCAGGCATCCCGTAATTGGCCAACGGACAAACAAAGATATTCTGCTCAGCCAGTGCACCCGTCACCAACAATGCATCACCTACATCAACGCAAATAAAGTTGCCTCTTGAAGGAATATAACCCAAACCTAACTCGTTAACCCCCTCAATCCACTGCGCCATTCCCTTGGCGGTCAACTCGACGGTTTCGGCCAAATGGGCTTGATCTTCAAGTGCGGCCACAGCGCCTGTCAACGCCAAGCGGTTAACGTTAAACGGCTGCCTAACGCGGTTGAGTAAATTGGTTAACTCAGCACTCGCCGCAGCAAAACCTACGCGCAATGCCGCCAAACCGTAGGCTTTAGAGAACGTACGGGTGACAATCAAATTGGCGTGATCGCGCAGATAATTCAAACCGTTGGGCAATACGCCATCGGTTGAATATTCGGTGTAAGCTTCGTCTAATACCACAATAATATGCTCTGGTACTTTACTCAAAAAGGCTTCTAGTGCGGGTTTTTCACACCAGGTACCGGTTGGATTGTTGGGATTAGCGAGGAATATAATTTTGGTTTTGTCAGTAATTGCGGCCAACATTCCATCTAAATCATTGCCCCACGCTTTGGCTGGCACCATCACCGGGTTGGCGTTAACCGCCTCGCTGGCCATGCGATAGACAATAAAGCCATATTGCGAGAACACAACGTCATCACCTGGGCCTGCGAAAACCCGAGCGATAATGTCTAAAATATCATTCGAACCGTTGCCCAGCGTCAATTGCTCAGGCGCCACATCTAAATGACTGGCCAACGCATCTTTAAGGTCGAGCGCACCAGCATCCGGGTAATAGTTGGTTTCATCTATGGTTTGCTTAATACGCTGTGCCACCATAGAACTTGGGCCCAGCAGGCTTTCGTTGGCATCAAGCTTAATGATTTTGCTGAAATCAGGCTCACGTCTGGCCGGAAAAACGCCCAAGTTCAATACACCAGGGTTGGTGATGGTCTTAAAGTCAAAAGTGCTCATTGGTTAATATCCTTATGTTTGTATGCTTTTTCTTTATAGGCTCTTTCTTTCTATACTTTCTATACGCTCTTTATACGCTCTTTCTTTATAAAGTGACGCGTTGAATTGGCGGTAAGTCGGCCAAATCAAAATTGATGTCGACACGGTAAATGATACCGTTTTTGCGTTTCATGTTGTTGGTGCCTTTAAGCCCGGTCATTTGAGACCCATTTTGAGTCACTCCATTGGCTTCCCAGTGGATCATAATGTCGTCGGCCGGACCTTCTACCTTTATCGGTTTGATTTTGATGGTGTCATATTGGTCACCGAGTTTCTGAAAAAACTGTTCTACGGCCAAAATACCAATCACCGGTTGGGTGGCAAACGGGTCGTAAAATTCGGCATTATCATCAAATAATTTGAACAATTGCGCCATGTTTTCGTCGTTAAGCAAACCAAAATAATGCGCTGCAAACTCATCGCTGCTCATGCTTTTTAGGCGGGATTTTTTGTTGAATTTGACGACTACATTGACGATATTTAGGAAAATAATGATGCCCAACGCGATACTGATGCTACCCCAAACGGTACCAACTGCCGGTTTAACCACCATCAAATAAACCACAATTGCAATCAAACCGACGTTGGTATAACCGAATGTTGGCACGATACGCATTAAACTTCGTTTGCCTTTTCTACCCACTACCAAAAAGTAGAAGATCAACCATGAGCTACAGAAGATGTATAGTGAAAATAACTGTCCCACAAACAACCACTCTACCGTGTCTCTTGGGGCGATAAAAGACCCGTAATACTGGTTGACCAGCATAAAGCCGGTGATCAGGGTGCTCATTAATCCACCCATAATCAACACCACTTTTAATTTAAAAACAGTCTCGACAATGCCCAAAACGGTGTGAAGATGATCGGCTTCGTTCATCTTTTTACCCCAAAATGGCAAAGTGGTTGCCGTGCCGAGCCACAGGCAGGCCGACAAAACGTGAATAAATATCAACATATTTTTGTTCTCCAATTAGTCTATATCACACCCTCACATCACTTGAAGGGGTTTATTTTATCAATTAAATCAATAACTTATAAATTTAATCAGCAAAGATATTCAGCGTTGGCCGAATGTTTATTTTTACCCTTGCTCAGCCCCCCAGACAGCGGCGTTTTTTTATCGGCGCCAAGTCTACACCACAAAGGGAAGGACAGTTAAGCTTTTTTTTATCAACGATTTTTTTAAAGGCGTCCGATTTACCTTGTTCAATGCCTAAGCAATGTGCTACTTTTTAGTCCACCCACCGTTAAACGTTTTTATTTGATTTTTTTTAAAAATAATTCTGCTTCTAACCCCCTGTAATTGCCATATTTTTACTTTTTTATCCTATAGATAGTAAATGTAACCGTGTTGAATAGTACAAAAACCGAACTTATACTCGCCGCAATTGAAAAGAGCTGCTGTCGAATGTGACGTTTTTAAGCGATTATTTAGTCTATTCATTCTAATATCGTGAAAAATGGAACGCTCTTTATCAATCAGTAACAGGTTTACAAATAAGGTAAACGAGTTAATGGAGACAGCAGTCAGTTTAATAGTACTTTGTTAAGGACAAAAATAATGACTGAACATCAGCACGAATTGGATGCAACTGGATTGCTCTGCCCACTACCGGTATTGAAATTCAAAAAAATGATCAAACAATTGCTAACAGGTGCCGTGATTAAAATAAGCGCCACGGACCCTGATTCGGTTAAAGACTTTAACGTTTTTACCCAGATGAAAAACTTTGAGCTGTTAGGCAGCACGGATACTGATGGCGTTTTTACGTTCATCGTCAAAATATAATTAATAGGGAAATTAACAATGACTACAGCAACCGGCCACACATTACTCAAAAACATTAAAAACAGCTTTTTTGGCGGTCAGGGCGAATACAAACTGGTAACCGGTGAGGTTACCGAGCGTGCTTATCTCGATTCAGCCGCTTCTTGTTTGATGATGAAACCGGCTTTTGAAGCCAGCACCCAATTTCTTGAACACTATTCCAACACCCACAGTGACACCCACAACTCTGCCCGCATCTCTAATTCGATGTACAGCTGGGCGCATCACAAAGTTTTAGATTTTCTTGGCGCAGACGCAAAAGAATACACTTGTATTTTCTTGGGCTCTGGCGCTACTGCCGGTATCAACCGGGTTGCGCAAATCTTGAGTCAGTCACGTCCAGATAAACCGGGCGTGTTGATTTCGTTGATGGAACATCACTCCAATGACCTGCCCCACCGTCAATACCATGAATTTGCCGAGCACATAGGTTGCGAAGGTGAAGGTGTGGAACTGGGCAGCGTGTGTATGGAAGACCTAGACAAAGCGTTCAAACGGCACGAAAACAAAATCGACTATTTGGCAGTAACGGCAGCCAGCAACGTCACCGGCATTATTAACCCGGTATACGACATTGCCAAAATGGCCCACGAAAATGACGCCTTGGTGGTGATTGATGCCTCACAAATTTTGGCGCACAGCCCAATCACCGTGAACAGCCCGGATGGCGACCCAGCGAAAAGCCTCGACGCCATCGTTTTTTCAGGTCACAAGGTTTATGCACCGGGTTCACCGGGTGCACTGGTTATTCGCCGTTCATTGCTAGAAAAGTCGGAACCTGTTGAACTCGGTGGCGGCATGGTTAAGACGGTATTTAAAACGGAATATTCGGTTTCTGACCAATTTCCAGACCGTGAAGAAGCGGGCACGCCTAATATCTTCGGTTCAATCAACCTGGGTATGGCACTAGACGTGATGATGCGCATTGGTATGGACGTCATAGCCGAGCATGAAAAAGAAATGTTGTCACTGTTGTTTGCAGGACTTAAAGACATTGATGGCGTCACAATTTATGGCAACAACTGCCTTAAAGCTTATGCAAGAACAGCGACCATTTCGTTCAACCTTGCTGACGTTGACCATGAAATGTTGGCATTGATTCTTAACGACCATTTCAACCTGGCAGTACGAAACGAATGTTTCTGTGCCCACCCTTATGTACGCGAAATGATTTTGCTGCAACTGTGGGAAATCGATCCAGATTTGGACGAAGTTGAAATTGAAGCCAAAAAAGGCATGGTACGGGCCAGCTTCGGTCTAAACAACGACATTAAAGATGTGCGACGATTGATTGATGCCATTGCCACTATTGCCGCCAACAAACCATTCTACACCGACCAATACGAAATGGATGACCAAAGCAACTACGCACACAAATCAGTGAAAAGCGACTGGCACACTTATTTCAGCCCTGAAGATACGCTTGCAGCGCTGTTAAACACTCAGCACCAGCGCTAGAACCTAAACCAGACAGCCCCCTTAAATCACCCCAAGTGTTGAGCATCAATGATGTTCATCAGTCTTGACTGCGGTCTGAATTACCGCCCAGGGTACGATGAAAGGACAGTAAATCTATTTATAAACAAAAATTTAGATACTATTTCTTAATAACAAAAATATACAGGATTTAAAATGAACAAAGTTTTTATCACCGGCGGCAGCGGTTTCATCGGCAATGCCATTGCCCACGCATTCAAACGAAACGGCGACCAAGTGGTTTGTTTGTGTCGTACTGACAAAAGCCAGCAACAGCTAACCAAACAAGGATTCACCGCCATTGTTGGTGACATGAACCACCCTGAAAGCTTCAAAACACAGGCGAGCAATGCCGATGTTATCATTCATGCCGCTCACTTGCGTGCGGGTATGCGTTTGTCTTCAAAGTGGTTGAAAAAATCTGAAGAAATGCGCAACAAAGGGTTAACGGCCTTGATTGAAGCCGCCAAACAAGGCGGCAACTGTAAAGCATTGATCTACACGTCAGGCATGATTGCTCACGGCGACCACGGCGACAAACTGATCAACGAAGCATCAATCCCTAACAAAACGCGTTTGGGTGACTATCACCTCAACGGTGAAAAAATGATCATCGACGCGGCCAAAGCTGGCGTACCAGCATTGAGCATCCGTCCAGGCATGGTTTACGGCCCTAACGGTACTTTCGGCAAGTTCTTTTTAGAAGTCGCAGAAAAAGGCAAATACCAGTACCCAGGCAATGGCGAAAACTTCTTACCATTCGTTCACATTGACGATTTGGCCAACGCTTACCTATTGGCTGCTCAAAACCCACCAGCGGGCCAAGTCATCAACGTTGTTGACGATCAACCTATCAGCGTTAAAACCATGGCTGACCAGTTGTTGACATCGTTCAACGGCGGCAAAGCGTCAAGCGTACCCGCTTGGTTAGTTGGCCTATTTGCAGGTAAAGCCCTGTCAGAAATGTTGACCGGTTCTTATCGAGTACAGAATCACAAAGCCAAAGAGCTGTTGAACTGGACACCTAACTACAAAACTTTTGCCGATGGCATTGGCAACGTTGTCAGCGATTACAAAAACGCTAAAGCCGCATAGACAATGCAAAATATCCTGAAACTGACATCAGCAGTTTCAGGACGAGAACAGATTTACCCGTAAGATCAGTACCATAAAAAACACTCAGAACACCCAGATAATGAAAACAAAGGAATATATTATTATGACAACTGCAAACGATATCGTCGATCACGAAGGTTTAAAGCAAAGCATCTATCCTATGGATAACCACCCTTTATATGGCAATGCTGCGACTTTCATCGATACCGATTACTTGTTGCCTGCTGCATTGGCAGATTTCACCAATGAAACGGACTTTGAAGAAGACACCACTAGCCTGGAAATTTGTCCAGCGTGTTTCTTCAACACCTCTGGAACGACCAACCGCTCAAAGAAAATCCCTTTCTCTGATGCCGATTTGGCCCGTCAAAAAGTGCACGAAGCTATCTCGTTTAAAAAGTTGGGGATGGTCCCTGGAGACGGCGTTATGTCTTTGGGCGCACCTTTACCCAGCATCTCTGGCTGGGCCATCGTAAACGGTTCTGAGCACTTAGGTGCCAAAGCATTAAACACATCGCAATTAGACTACGATGACATTATCGACCGTGGTCGTGGCAAACAGGCCACTTTTGTTATCGGCACTCCACTGGTCGTAAAAGAAATTGGTAAAGCCATTATTGAAGAGTACGGACCCATGAGCGAAGTATTGCCAAACATGCGTACTGGCGTTATCTTCGGTGACGTATTGCCAGACGCCCTGCGCGCTGAACTCAAAGAAATTTGGGGTTTTGAGCACGTATTGAGCCTGTACGGCACCGTAGAAGCTGACGTTGTAGCCACTGAATGTGTCGACTATCAGGGTGAAATGTTGCTGATGAGCGAGCGTTTGTACTTCGAATTTTTGCCAGAATCAGAATTGGCCAAAGAACGCTTAGATTTGAACTACGTGGCCAAATCAATGACCATGGACCAAGTACCCAACCGTTCATTCGGTGAGATTTTGATAAGCGACCTGTCACGTGAAGTATTGCCATTAATCCGCTACCGCATCGGTGATGTGATTGAAGTTCATCGTTCAACGCGTGACGCCAATGCCAACGCCCCGACTATTTCGGTATTGGGTCGCAGCAAAAACACCGTGATGCTTGAAAACATCGCTTTGTACGAAATGCAACTGAACAACGCCCTGACCACTTGGTTGGGTAACGACTTGTTGGAATGGAAACTGACTGAGAACGAAGCCGCTGCCGATCATCATTACACTTTAGAAGTGCAACTGGTTAAAGGTCGTGAATTGCCAATCAACAACGAAGCGGTATTGTTCAAGGCTTTACGTGACCAACGCAACGAATTGACTGACGTTAACTTGGCCAAAGAAATCCACGTTCAACAGATCATTGAATTCGCCAAAGTTGAAGTGACAGGCGACATAAAAGCCGCCCGCATCATCTTGTTGCCACAGACTGTGTAATTTAGCTGTTTTGAATTGAGAATGGCCCTTTCGGGTCATTTTTTTTGGTCTTTTTGTGCGCTGCGCACACGGAAGGTCAAAAGATCTCAACACGGAGGCACGGAGCCACGGAGGAAAGAAAGAGAAAAGATGAAAAGATGAAAAAGATTTAAATCACCCACAAAACCCCACAACCTATTTTGGTTTTGGTTTTTGCTTTTCCTCTTTCTTTCTCCGTGACTCCGTGACTCCGTGTTAAATGCTTTTGACCTTAAGGCCGCAAGCCGCCCCTGCCCGTCAGGGCCAAAGAAACACCACCTCCACCCCTCGTTCACCCAAAGTTTACAAATAAGTATAAATATCTTACCTACAACTGTATTATCTCAACAGGTCAACACTTTATGCCAAGGTAACCATAATGTACGAGCACTTAAGCCCGCCAATTGCAGGCTTTGAAACGGTAAAACGTTTTTGGGACAAGACCAGAAACATCACCATCACCAAACTTTTACCTGGCGAATTTTACGTTTCAACCAGCCAAGAAATGATCTCAACCGTGTTGGGTTCCTGCGTATCAGCCTGTTTGTGGGATGAAAGCAATAAAATTGGCGGCATGAATCATTTTTTACTGCCCACGATCACAGGTGAAAACGGTTCGAGCAACAGCTATGCGCTGCGTTACGGTAACTGGATAATGGAAAGTTTGATCAACGAATTGCTTAAACATGGTGCCAAGCGTCAGCATATCAGAGCCAAGGTATTTGGTGGTGCTTCTATTAAAGACGGGTTGCCCAATAGCGATCGCAACGTCAAATTTATTCTGGCCCATTTAATGTTAGAAAATATCCCTTTGGTCGGTGAAAATACCGGCGGTAATTTACCGCGCAAAGTGATGTTTAACCCGCTAACGGGTCGAACACAAATAAAGGCGCTGCAAAAAACCCGCAACGACACCATCCAAGTACGTGAACAGCAATACAACAAAGACCTTAGGTATTATGAATTCGACAGCAATATCGAATTGTTTAAAAGTTAAACCGCGAGTATGGCTAGCAAGCCGCTGCCCGCAACAAACCCTGCTTGACAACGCCGCCTCTGTGATAAAAACGCAACACAACCCACTGCCCTTCACTCAGCGACCAAAGTGATTCGCTACGCAGCTAATCACGCCGAATTTAGAGAAGCCTTATCCAAAGCATCAGAAAATTGTTTAACAGCTTTGCACCAGATGGTTCTGTCGACGGTATCTCAGCCAAGACTTTTGTCTAATACAATCTGATACAAAAGGCCAAATTGCCACAATTTGGCTTTTTTTTGCCTGCAAAGCCAAAACGACAAAAGCCCATTTTAGCTGCGTATTAGACAATATGCTCAATAAACACCCATAAAAAATGAATAGTCTACCACCCCAAAATGTAACCATAAGTACCATCGCAGGATACAAAACAACATATTTCAAACCCTACCCACCCTGTTGACTTTACCCGCAATGGCACTAACATTAATCGCGGTTAACCACTGTGCAGGCCATTCCTTAGCCTGATTTTGTACACAACAACTCATTGTGATGACTCAGTGGGCGTGTACAAAACCAATAGGGGGAAATTAAGTATTATCTTATAAGAAAATCTAATAACAACAAACACAATAATTACAAGAAAACAGGAATAATAAAAAATGTTTAAATATGCCTTACTGGCGTTGGCCACCACTTCTGCGTTTGCCAATGCTGCCTTAGTTGAAAAAGAGAACCCCATCACAAACCCGGTGATCATCGCCGATACCGTCAAACAATTCTACAGCCTGTCACCAGCAAACACGTTGAGCAAAGGTCGCGCCAGTACCAGCGACATGCAAATCAGCAAAGCCGGTGCCGAGTTCATTAAAGTTCACTTTAGTTACTTTAATCTACCCACAGGTGCTTACGTGTTGGTTTCTGACCAAACCGGCAATGAACGCTATCGTTACGATGGCATTCAAAACAACAAAGCCACCTACTCTACCGAGAAAGGCGAAAACGGTTTAACCCAGTTTTCAGCCATGTCGGTATTTGGCGATACAGCCAACATCACTCTGGTTATGCCAGAAGGTGCGGTATGGTTAAAAGAGCACGGCATCAGAGTCGACCGCTTTAACGCCGGTACCAGCCAAGCCGTAATGGCCGATGGCAGCGATACACCCATCACCGAATTTTCAACCTGTGGTGTTAACGAGCGTGTAGACGTTGCTTGTTGGGAAAGCTCTAACACAGTAGAGTTTGAACGTACTCGCCCAGTTGCTCGCCTATTAATGGGTGGCAGCGGTTTGTGTACCGGCTGGCGCGTGGGTAACGACAACCACATGTTCACCAACAACCACTGTCTTGACAACCAAAGCACTTTGGCCAACACCGAAATTTGGTTCAACTACCAAAAAACCACTTGTGGCGGTTCAACTTACGCTGGAACGATTAAGGTTACAGGTAAAGACCTGCTGAAAACCGATTACGATTTGGACTACTCATTGTTCACCGTAAACAACTTCGCCAACATCGCCAGCTTCGGTAACTATGGTCTTGACCCACGCGCCCCTTCTTTGGGCGAAATCATCTACATTCCACAGCACGGTGCAGGCAACCCCAAAGAACTGTCTATTGAATCAGACCAAAACGCCAGCGGCTTATGTGAAATCGACGTAGTCTCGGCCACCGGTCGTGCTTCAGGCACAGACACAGGTTATTTCTGTGACACCACGGGTGGTTCATCAGGCTCACCAGTATTGGCAGGCAGCTCAAACAAAGTCATCGCATTGCATCACTTTGGTGGCTGCGAAAACCAAGGCGTACGTATCGATAAAATCTGGCCACAGGTTTCATCTCACTTTGGCGGCGTAGTGCCACAAGGCGATGTGGGCACTCCTCCAGGTAATCAAGCACCAGTAGCTCAGGCCGACATCAACTGTAGCTCATTAGCTTGTTCTTTTAACGGTTCAGGTTCTTCAGACGTAGACGGCACTGTCGTTTCTCACGATTGGAACTTTGGCGACAGCAGCACCCTTAGCGGTGCCACTGTAAACCACACCTACGCC
>JABSOG010001299.1 GCA_013216025.1 Algicola sp.
GAGTGATTTGTTGCGCTGATAGTTCTTTTTGATGTCGTGCCAACGCGCCGATTCGGCTTGCGTCATGTTACCGCGTAATTCGGCCAGTTTCAGCAGGTTTTCTTCTGCGCCGAGTGTTAACAGCTGCGCTTCACCGACGTAATGGGCGCCGACCATTTGCATTAATTCGTCTTGTGTCATGACGGCTGAGATTTTTTCAGCCATTTTGTTCATTTTACTATACGAACCATGCAATTTGAACGGTGGCTCGGTACGGTACTGATCGTTTTGCGCACTAGAGGCGATATACTGGGCGTTTACTTTTGAGACAACCCCTTGAATAACGAACATTTTTTTAAAGACATCGGTCATTTCTTTGACCTCTGCACCACTGTATTGATGGTTCAGGTCGGTTGCCGCAACATTTGATCCTCGGGCCATATCGACCAGTTTATAGACGTCTTGCATGTCGCGGGTGGCCAAGGGGGCCAGTATGGCATTGGAGGTCAGTGAGTTTTCGATATAACTCATGTTGAACACCCCTTCGTTGTCGCCTAACACGTCACCTAGGTTGTAAATGTCGGCTCGGTTGGCAAGCATGTCGGGGATTTTGAACGCTTCGCCCGATTCGGTGTAAGGGTTACCAGCCATCACTACACAGAATTTTTTGCCGCGCATATCATAGGTTTTTGAACGGCCTTTCCACACTCCTTCAATTCGTCGGGTGCCATCACACAACGAGATAAACTGTTGTAAAAATTCAGGGTTGGTGTGCTGAATATCATCGAGATACAACATCACGTTGTTGCCCATTTCTAAAGCCAAATTGAGCTTTTCAAGCTCTTGGCGGGCGCCGCTGTGGCTGGCCTGCGATGGGTCGATTGACGTGACTTCGTGACCAACGGTAGGGCAGTTGATTTTCATGAATATCAACCCCAACCGGTTGGCAATGTATTCCACCAAGGTGGTTTTACCGTAACCCGGGGGGGATATCATCAATAATAAACCCATCAAATCGGTGCGTTTGTTGGCGCCTACTGTGCCCATTTGTTTGGCAAGGTTGTCGCCGATGATCGGCAGGTAAACGTCATTGATCAATTGGTTACGCACAAACGAGCTTAAGGGTTTGGGTTTGAATTCTTCTAACCTTAGCGACTGGCGTTGTTCGTCAATCACTTGCTGACGGGTCTTCTGAAAGTCACGGTAACCGGTAGAAATAACGCTGCAATGATGCTCTAGTCGCAACAAAAACTCATCGAGTACTATGGTCAGGCTTTGGTTTTTGAGGTTGCGATGGTCGCCCAGCAGCTTTTCAATGGTCAGTTGCAAGTCCACTTCCATGTCTTGACGTTTGATGTGGTTGCCAGCATTGATGATGGCCACGGCTTCAAAGACAAAGTTATCAAATTCAGTGAGTTGCTGGTTGTCGACGTAGGCTTTTAACCAGCTGTAAGTCAATGACCAGCGTTTGCCTACTTCAGATTTGAGTTTTTTCAGTGAATCTTGGTAGTGATGCCAACCGTCGAGGGATTTCAAATGCAGGGTGAACTGCTCGACCAATTGGCGAGCATATTTGGTGGTGGCAAAGGCAACGTCTGGTTGACCTAGCTCTAAAACCAAATACTCGGCAATAGAAATAGACAAGCTCGGCTCGCAAGGCAGCTTATGCTGTGCGATGAAGTCTTTAATGTGTGTTGCTATTTCTTGCTCTAACTGCGTTTTTGCGGCAATGCTGTTGAATAAGGCGTTCATTTGCAAAGCATTGCGGGCACGGCCCGACCACAATGTTTGGGCTGGGTCTTTTTGGCTTTCTGACCAATAAATGATAGCAACCGCGCGAACCTGCGAAGTGAACTTTAAGGTGCCTGCCATCTGCATCGCCGGGATTAACTGGCTGAGAATTTTGGCCGCATCG
>JABSOG010001300.1 GCA_013216025.1 Algicola sp.
TATTTTTATCGGCCCAACATTCCCCGTGGCGCAAGCCGCCAAACTGCTGAGCGCCGATTACCGCCCACCGTCCAAACAAGGCGACGTGTATTTGGCCTGCAAGGACAAACCCAAAGTCATCGGCATTATTGACGGTTACTTCGAAAGCACCCCATCGGTATGGCACAAAGAAATACTTTATGCGCTGTCACAGGGGATCCACGTTTATGGTTGTTCTAGTATGGGGGCGTTGCGCGCCGCCGAATTGGCCATGTATGGTATGCAGGGGGTCGGGGAAGTTTATCAACAATTTGCCGATGGTAAGCTCGAAGATGATGATGAAGTTGCGGTTACCCATGCTCCTGCCGAATTACACTACCAGCCGATTTCTCAAGCGATGGTCAATATCCGCGCGACATTACAAGCGGCGCGCGACAGTAACATTATCAACACCGACACCACCACTACATTGACTGCGCAAGCCAAAAATTGCTGGTATCCTGAGCGTCACTATGACGCCATCATCGCTCATGCAGCCTCTTTATTGACGCCAGTACAATGTCAGGCCCTTAAAGACTTTATAACCCATCATGAGGTAGATGTTAAACGCAACGATGCGCTATTGTTGCTCAAACAGTTGGGGGGTCTTGGTAATCTGCCGGCCAAAATCGTCAATTTTAACTTTGTTAATACCGACGCTTGGGCACAGTTGGTTGAACAACAAGAGCAAGTTTATTTTCAACACAATAATCCGTTTGATATGGCGCAGTTGCATGATCTATTGGCCAGACAAGGCCGCCTCGACAGCCTTAAAACTGAGGCCATAGCCAGACAAATTTGTCTGCAAAAAGCCAAAAGGATCCCGCAAACACCCAGCCCAGAGCAATTCAAATCTACCCTGATCACCTTTGCTCAACAGCAAAATTGCGTTGATAATGGCCAAATAGATTTCGTCAAACTCAGTCAATGGTTTGATGATCAGCGGCTCAACCCGGACAGCTTTGACCAGCTGATGCAAAATCAGGCACGGTTGCAATCGGTTGATAACAGCCACGATAACGTCGAACAGGAAATGCTCGACATTTTACGCTTAAACGGCGAACTCGCCGAATTGTTGGCACTTGCTGAGCACAAGGGTATTGTCAAGCAAGATGTTAACCCATCGCGCCCAGGAGAATAATCATGGCCACCTTGTTAAATGGATACAACAACGAAAAAATTGAGCTGATGGCGCAACACATTATTGGTCGTCATCCCTCTTCAGCCAATATAGTGATAGGTAACCCAAAAGCTTCCAGAATACATGCAACCGTCGGATGGGATGGTGAACAATGGTCAATTAAAGACAGCAGTACCAACGGCACCTTCGTCAATAACCAAAGGCTGGCGCATAATCAGGAGCAAGTACTCGTCATAGGCGATAAAATTGACTTTATTTATATTGATCAACATTCGTATATGGTCGGGTCACTGGAGCCACCTAAAAGTATGTTAATCCCAGAGACTCCGGGCACACCATTGATCGTGCTCGAAAACCTGGTCGTACTGCCTGATGAACAATCGCCCGAAATCACCCTTTACCGCAATACCGATGGATTTTGGTTATGCGAAGGTGCCAATGGTACCAATGTACTGGTTAACGGCACTAGAATTGGTGTACTCAACAATACCTGGCGTTTTATCGAAGCAAGTGGTTGTGCGGCAACCGTTGGCGCGCAAGGTCATTCACCAGATGACAACATTGAAGTGCACTTTAAGGTCAGTCAGAATGAAGAGCACGTTACGCTAAGCTGTAAAGTTGGCGCGCAATTATTTGATCTTGGCGAAAGGAACCACCATTATTTATTGCTGTTGCTGGCCAGAGCGCGGTTAAATGATAAGGCAGAAAATTTAGCCGAAAAGGAGCAAGG
>JABSOG010001301.1 GCA_013216025.1 Algicola sp.
TTGTGAAGGTACAGTGGCAAGTTATCAACTGTGGTCGCAGGCGCAACAACAGCAGTTTTTGGCGCAAGTTAACCCGCCTGCGCAATCACCTGCATTATCGCTTAACTTAGTTGATTTGTTCGAACAACAAGCCGCTGAACGGCCTGACGCAATAGCCGCCACCGGGCAACACAATGAATATTCTTATGGTGCAACAGCACAGTTGTCTAATGCTATTGCAGGACGTTTAGCCAACAGTCAGCGAGTGATTGTCTATATTAGTCGCAGCGAAGATTACATTCCATTGACGCTTGGCATATTAAAAGCAGGGGCCTGTTTTATTCCGGTCGATGGCAAGTTCTCTGCCGCACGGTTGGCTTTGATTAGTGAAGATTGCGCGCCAGACTGGATCATTTGTGACAATCAAACCATCGACAACGTACCAGCCCAATATCAACACAAAGTCATCAACAAAAGTGAACTGCTGGCACTATTACCTACAGGAATGCCTATCGCAAATAAGGTTAACCACAGCAAACCAACATCTGATGCATACATCATTTATACCTCAGGCTCTACTGGTAAACCCAAGGGCGTTTTGGTGGCGCACGAGAGTGTTTGTCACACCGTGGTTTGGCGAAAACAGCATTACAACTGTGGTTTTGACGACTGTGTTATGCAAATGGCATCTTTTGCTTTTGACGCATCGATTAGTGAAATTTTCACTGCTTTGGTATCAGGCAGTACCGTGGTGTTTTTCGATGAAAGTCAGCGCTTGGATGTGCCTTACCAGCTCGACTTGATTGGCCAAAAGCAGGTTACTAACTTGCTGCTGACGTCGAGCTATTACCAGTCGATGCTTAACTTCTGCGTTGATAACAATCAAATAGCAAAGCTCAGGCAATTGCGGTTTATCACGCTGGCCGGAGAAGCCGTGAGCGAATCTTTACTGCAACAACATTTTGAGCTGTTGCCGCAAGTGATTTTGTGCAATGAATATGGTCCGACAGAAGACTCTATTTGTTCGACGTACCATCAATTTAAAGCCACAGATAATAAGCCTTATATAGGCAAACCCATCACCAACCATCAGCTTTACTTGCTTGATCAAGATAACCACCTTTGTCCGCCGGGCATTCAGGGTCAAATCGTTTTGGCGGGTAGTGGCCTGAGCAAAGGTTATTTGAACAATGAAGCGCTGACCAACCAAGTCTTTGTTGAAATGGGCTTTCCCATTAACAAAAAGCAAGAGCAGGATAATAGGGCCTATTTGTCTGGTGATATGGGTGTTTGGAATACCCAGGGCGACTTGTTGTATCAAGGCCGTACAGACGAACAGGTTAAAATTCGTGGCATGAGGATTGAACTCAATGAGATCAACTTTCACCTCAAAGCCATCGACGGCATTAAAGATGCGGTGGTATTGCCGCACGATGGGGTATTGGTTGCATATTACGTTGTGGAAAGTATCTGCGAGCCGAGTCAAACGATTGATGAAGCAGACTTACAGCAACAGTTGACCATCATTTTGCCCCGTTACATGGTGCCCGAGTGTTATGTCGCCATGAAGGCTTTTCCGACCAACAACAATGGCAAAATTGATAAGAAAAACTTCCCTCTGCCGCAAGAGGTGTCAACGCCAACTGTCGTTCGAACCCAGCTGAGCGATAAAGAAACCGTTATCGCCCAAATTTGGTGTGAGGTTTTGAACAAAGCTGAAATAGGTGTAACCGACAACTACTTTAAGCTCGGCGGCGATTCAATCAAGGGCATACAGGTGGTTTCGCGCCTTAATAAAGCGGGTTATCAAATCAAGGTGGCCGACTTGTTTGACCACCCCAGCGTTGAAGCGCTCGCGCCTTATTTAACCAACAAACAAACTCAAGTTGATGTTGGCCAGACC
>JABSOG010001302.1 GCA_013216025.1 Algicola sp.
TGCTTGTTCCGTCTCAGTTTCAGGAGTGACATATTCATCTTGCAATGCACTGCCGTCAGGCGCAGGTAATGCTTTTCTATCCACCTTGCCGTTTGCCGTCAACGGCCATTGTTCAATCACCATCAAGATGCTCGGTACCATGTGCGCGGGCACTATTTGACCGAGTTCACTTTTAACTGTCGCAATATATTGGGATATGTTCTCTTGGTCAATATCATCTACGGGTTTAACATACCCCACCAGTTGCATCGCTGCGTTTAACTGCGTAGCCATCACCAACGCTGAATCCACTGTTGCCAATCCACCCAACTGATGCTCAACCTCTCCCAGTTCAATGAGCAAACCACGGATCTTGACCTGATGGTCCGTCCGGCCCTGATACTCAATCTCACCATCGTGGCGCAAACTGGCCAAATCGCCGGTTTTATACAAACGTGCCGAACTGTTGGGACGCGCCGCATCATAATAAGGATTTTCTATAAAGGTTTGCGCGGTCAATTGTGCGAGGTTGAGGTAACCTCTAGCAAGACCATCCCCGCCGATGTGTAATTCGCCCACTGACCCTTGTGGTACCACATTGAGGTTACTGTCCAATATCACCAATTGAATATTGTCTATCGGTTTACCAATTGGAACGCCAAGAGTGATATCTCCAGAGCAATCCCAGTAGCTTACATCTATCGCCGCTTCGGTTGGTCCATATAAATTATGCAATTGTGCACCGGGTAATGCAGTCCTGAAACCTTGCACATGACCTTGCTGCAATGCTTCACCACTACAAAATACCTGCTCGATATTGCGACAGTTTTTGAAACCATCACTTTGTAAAATAACCCCCAGCATGGAGGGTACAAAATGAAGTTTGGTAATACCTTGGCGTTCAATCAACGCACACAGATAATCAGGATCTTTATGACCTTCTGGTCGTGCGACCACCAACTGGGCACCATAAGCTAGGGTCCAAGCAAATTCCCACACCGAGACATCAAAACTGTAAGGTGTTTTTTGCAGGACTTTGTCGTGAGCATTCATACCATATTTATTGTGCATCCAATGAATACGGTTAAATAAGGCCTGATGCTCAACCATTACGCCTTTTGGCTTACCTGTCGAGCCTGAGGTGTAAATGACATAAGCCAGATTTGAAGCCACAAGCCCGGTCTGTGCTGTGGTTAAATTGCCAGTCGAATAGGCTTTACAAAAGTGTTCAGCTGTCTGTGCGTTGTCAGTACCGGCCAATCCATCCAAGGTTAGAATAGTGCCATTAAAGCCTGATAACACCGGATATAACTGGGATTGAGTTAACACAACATCAAGGGCCGCATCTTCACACATATAATTCAAGCGGTCTTGTGGATAGCTTGGATCTAATGGCACATAGGCGCCACCAGCCTTTAAGATTGCCAAAATGCCTATCACCATCTCAAATGAGCGTTCGGTGCACAATCCCACCAGGGTGTCCGGTTTTACACCAAGCCGTTCTTTGAGATAGTGTGCCAGTTGGTTGGCTTTGTCGTTCAGTTGTTGATAGTCAAGCTGCTGGTCTTCAAACCACACAGCAATATTGTCCGGATTATCTGCTGCGCGCTGTTCGAACAACTCATGGATGCACTTATCCTCGGGATAGTCCACGTGAGTGTCATTTAAGCCATACAGCAGATGCTCTATTTCACCTTTTGACATCACAGGTAACGCCTGTGGTGCCAGCACCGATTTGCCCAAATCATCAACAAGCGTCTGCCCCAGCGCCTCAAGCAATCGACACAAATGGCCATTTAACTGGGCAATATGCTGCTCGGTGAACAGGCTGACATCATAAATCCATTTAACCCCAACTCCCTGTTCACTGATACTAAATCCAAGTTCTATATCGAACTTGG
>JABSOG010001303.1 GCA_013216025.1 Algicola sp.
TTTACCCAGCCAAAGTGGAGCAGAAATAGCCGACAAACTGGCGATGATGAAGCGCAATGGTCAACGATTGTTTCGTATGGTGGAACAATTGCTAGAACTGTCCCGACTCGACAATACAGAGCAACAGCAAATCAGTCATTATTCGCTTGCCAACACCCTTGAAGTACTGCTGAGTGCGTTTCAGAGTCTGTTTGACAGCAAACAATTAACAGTCAACAACCCGGAATTTGATGATGTCGTGTTGTCAATGACACCGGATTCGCTCGAAATGATCCTCAACAATTTGTTGTCCAATGCGGTTAAATATACCCCAAGGCAAGGTGAGATCTGCGTTCTGATTAAACCGAAAGCCGATCAGGTGGAGATAGTGGTTAGCGATAATGGTATTGGCATTAGTGAAGAAAATCACCAACTTGTATTCGACCGTTTTACCCGTGTCAACGAAACCGTTGATGAAAAAATCCCGGGGGCAGGCGTAGGGCTGGCGTTGGTCAAAGAACTGGTGGAAGCGAACAGGGGTAGCATCACCCTATCCAGTGAACTCAACCGGGGCAGTACATTTACCGTTACATTGCCGATTTTTGACACCCAAGGGGTTGAGTTGCAACAGGTTAACGAACTGAGCGGCAATACACTGATGGAAATTGATATTTTGGCCAATCCGTCAACGCCGTTACCGAAAACAGCACGAATCGACAATGAATCGGCCAAACCGTCTTTATTGTTGGTAGATGACAATCCTGATATGCTGTCGTTAATGACACAAACCCTGTCACAAGACTATCACTGTTTGACAGCGTTTGACGGGCTCAGCGGACTTGCCATCGCACAAACGCAATTGCCGGACCTTATCATCAGCGACGTTATGATGCCGGGGATCAGTGGTTTCGAATTGCTGCGGCAACTAAAACAAGACGATTTGACCAATCATATTCCTGTGGTGTTACTGACAGCCAAGGGGGATATCAAGGACCGTCTCAAAGGGTGGGCTGAAAAGGCAGACGAATACCTCGAAAAACCATTCAATTCACCCGAACTGCTGCTCAGAATTGACAACCTGCTGTCGATAAGAAGTCTGTTAAAGCACCGTCACCAGCAAATGTTGCTGCCTGTAAGTCAATTACAAGTCAGGTCAACAACAAAAAGTCTGCCACAAATGGACAGCCTCAACGGCGTCAATCAATCGTTTGTTCAGCGCATTAACGAGGTGCTTGAACAGCATTATAGCGACGATACGCTGGATGTCGCCTTTGTTGCCGGCCAACTGTCGATGAGTTCGCGTCAGTTTAATCGCAAAGTCAAGTCGGTGCTGGACCTCACACCCACCGAATTTATTCGAACCTATAGACTCAACAAGGCGGCCGAGTTGTTGCGCAGCGGCAAAACCTCCGGGGCAGTGGCTCACGAGGTTGGATTTTCCTCCCATTCTTATTTCAGCAGCTGTTTCAAAGCTCATTTTGACTGTATGCCGTCGAGTTACTAACGTCGAAAACTGGCGTATTTTTACCTGCGAGGTGAAGTGTCATGGATGAATTTTGGGGGCGGGTGTCGTTTTCCACATTCGAATGATTTTTTGAACAAATTCAGTTATTTGAAAAGTTATAATATCGTATGTTAAGCCATAATAATGGCGTTATCTGGCCCCTTAAAAACACTAAATATGGAAAACGACACCTGAACATCCCCCTTATTCTTCTGAATTCTGGGTGGCATGGTTTGGGTTTTAACCAATCTTCGTATTGATATTTAAATGTTGGCTGCAGGTCTGTCGTTTCGTGAACGTGTTTTTTGTATGGTGGCCCCTAGGGCCTGTTGATCTTTGGAGTTGATTTTTGCAGCGAGTTGTTTGTTATTTATACAAGGCAGAGGTGATGCAGTG
>JABSOG010001304.1 GCA_013216025.1 Algicola sp.
ACAGCTTGCCTGTCCCTGCAATTTTTAACTCTGACCCCCTTGCTAGCCTCCGTTTCACCAGCCCCTAACGAGACCACATAACCTTCTAATAAAACGTAGATTCATCCTCAGCCATACGCACAAGCAACTCACATGGCGCGAAACGCTCGCCTTGACGCTCTTGATACGATTTAAGCATCGACACCACATTATCAATGCCAAGGCTGTCCATGAACATGAATGGGCCACCTCTGAACGGTGCAAAACCAATCCCAAAGATAGCCCCGATATCGCCATCGCGTGCACAGGCAATAATGCCTTCATCCAAACAGCGGGCCGCTTCGTTTAGCATTTGCACTACGCAGCGCTCTGCCACTTCTTCGCGGTTCAACCTTTGCACGGGCTCTACGCCAATCAATTTGTAGACTGAAGCATCGACCAGACGATCACCTTTTTTCTGTTTGCTGTCATACAGGTAAAAACCATTTTTGTTTTTCTTGCCTTTACGATCGTCCGCAATCAGCTTTTCAAACGCTTGAGGTGCGACAAAACGAGGACCCAATTCACTTTCCAAAATAGGTGAAATTTTAGCACCAACATCAATGCCCACTTCATCAAGCAAAGTGATCGGGCCTACCGGAAAACCAAAATCCATCAACGAAGCATCGATATGTTCAATCGGTTCTCCATCAAGCAGGATATTGGCCGCTTCGTTCATATACAGCGCCAAAATACGGTTGACATAAAAACCGGCACCGTCTTGAACCACAATCGGCGTTTTGCCCTGTTTACGGGCAAAAGCCACTGTGGTTGCAATGGTTTGTGCCGACGTTTTTTGGTGAGCAATCACCTCAACCAAAGGCATTTTGTCGACCGGTGAGAAATAGTGCAGACCAATAACATTTTCAGGACGTGCGGCTTTTTCAGCAATTTGGCTAATCGGCAAAGACGAAGTATTAGTGGCAAAAATGGTGTTTTCATTACAGTTTTCTTCAACATCTGCCACCATTTTCTGTTTGAGCTCTAACGATTCGAATACCGCTTCAACCACGATATCGACATCCTTGAACCCGGTGTAATTCACAGAACCCGTCAACATGTTCATTTTGGCTTGCATCTCGGCCGTACTCATAAAGCGGCGCTTGACCTTTTTCTGATGCAAATCATAACCATAACGCATCGCATGAGTGATGCCTTCGTGGCTGATATCTTTAATTCGTGTCGGCACATTGGCTTTATTGACCGTTACATGGGCAATACCGCCACCCATCAAACCACCGCCTAATACAGCGGCCTTTTTAATGGTGGCAGGCTCGACACCATCAACAGCAGTTTCTTTTTTCATGTCTGTGGTGGCGAAAAATATTGAGCGTAACGCTCTAGATTCTGCAGACATACACAACTGACCAAAGCGTTTGGCTTCAATTTCCAAGCCTTTTTTAATGCCTTTACTGGCGCCCACTTCAATCACTTCGAGAATTTTTTCAGCCGCCGGATAATTACCGCGAGTTTTGGTGATGGTTTGTTTCAGCGCTTGATCAAACAACACTTTACGCCCCATCGGGGTGTTTTCAAGCGCCTTGTCCATCAAGTTCAAACTCGATTTTTTCTTTTTCGGCTTCCCGCTCAATGCCAGTTCCATCGCCGCTTCAAGCAAAATAGATTTTGGTACCACATCATCGACCAGACCCATTTTAAGCGCCTGTTTGGGTCTTAACTGTTTACCGGTCAAAATCATGTCGAGCGCTTTTTGCAAACCAACCAAATGTGGCAAACGTTGAGTACCGCCACTGCCGGGCAACAACCCCAGTTGCACTTCAGGCAAACCCAAGGTGGTTTTAGCATCGTCTGTACAAATACGTTTATGACAAGCCAGCGCAAATTCCAAACCGCCACC
>JABSOG010001305.1 GCA_013216025.1 Algicola sp.
AATGAGCTAATGGCTGCAAGTAAGTGAGGGGAATTCGTTTGAACAACAATAGTCTGACTAGGATCTTTTGAGTTGATTTTTGCAGCTGATTGATTGGTAATAAAAAGAGGTCGGCTCGCATGTTTAGGATTACTTTCTAAATTTGGTCTGTTTTCGCCCGAAACGAGCAAGACTTACAATCATCCGCTTCATCAACATAAACTGATTTGCATGATAAAATCTAATTTGCGCAAATTAGATAAAATAAATCGTACAAGAGGCACAAATTTTACTTAGTTGTTGCTATGCTGTATATAACATCAGTTATAGAGGCCACAGTAAATGAGTAACCAAATAGATATTAAAGGTTCAACAATCAGGCTCTTTACAGGTGACCTAAAAGATTATATTTCGATAACAGATATAGCCAAATACAAGAAATCGAACCGCTCAGATGATTTAATTCGCAACTGGATACGTAACCGAAATACGATTGAGTTTATTGGGATTTGGGAGCAATTGAATAATCCTGATTTTAATCCCGTCGAATTCGACGGGATTAAAAAAGAAGCCGGATTAAACAGCTTTACACTTACGCCAAAACAATGGATAGAGCAAACTGGTGCAATTGGGATTATATCCAAGGCGGGTCGTTACGGCGGAACATATGCCCACAAAGATATCGCTTTTGAGTTTGCCTCGTGGGTCTCGGTTGAATTCAAGCTTTACTTGATCAAAGAGTTTCAGCGCTTAAAAGATCAGGAGCATAAACAATTGGGTTGGGATATTCGTCGTAACCTAACCAAAATCAATTATCAGATACATACTGATGCGATCAAGCGAAATCTCATCCCAACCTCTTTGAATAAGCAGCAAATTGGGTATGTCTATGCCTCAGAAGCTGATATTCTCAACGTGGCTTTGTTTGGTAAAACAGCAGCCCAATGGCGACATGAAAACCCTGATGAAAAAGGAAACATTCGTGACTTCGCCAATGTTTCACAGTTGGTATGTTTGGCTAATATGGAAAACCTCAATGCTGTTTTTATTGATGAAGGGTTAGAACAAGCAGAGCGTTTGGTGCGATTAAATCAAATCGCAATCCAACAAATGACGATTTTACTGAAGGACAAGAATGTCGGTCTTTTGGATGCAAAAGATTAGTGCTGAGCGATGTGGTTTTGTCATACATTTTTTAATCCAACAAACTAACCTGGCACAAATCCCCCTGCTCACTAAGTGGCCATAGCGCCCAAAAGTATCCCTTAGCTGACGAAACGAATGTTGGTTTTGCAGTTAATCCAGCAGCTAATATTGTCGGTAGTTTTTTCCGCCAGTATTTGCGGGGCAATGTCTTTGGGATTTATATGGCCATTAATAAACCGAATTCGACTCTACACGGTGATAGACCTATCACACCAACCTTCCACTAAATCCTTTATTGTTTTTGCTTTGAATTCGTAATCTTGTTCCATTGGGTAAAATGCCCAAATACCAATTTTTCCCTGCCGGTAGCAAAACTCAATACCATCAGTCCCAGCGTGACCACAAACCAAATGTGAATAGTTGCTGTTTAAATGTGCTTTCTCCCCAGTCAATGCCTATTCAGAATATTAAAGCGGCGCGAAGCCGCTTTATCAAAACTCCATCACATTACCACCGTCTTCCATATTGTCATCAACATCCACCAGCAGAGTCTCAGCCTTGGCGCTTTCAATAAACAATGCCATAGCCTCAATCGTTGGTGAGTTGAACAGCAACGACAGTGATAATTCTACGCCGTGGTGTTGTTTTATGGCGTTGACGATGCTGGTTAATACCAGTGAATTGCCGCCGAATTCGAAGAAGTTATCGGTGGTGCCGATGCTGTCTTGCTCTAGCTC
>JABSOG010001306.1 GCA_013216025.1 Algicola sp.
TGCTCGATTACTGGCAGCAACAATTAAAAGATGTCGATTCGCTGGCATTGCCCTGCGACTTTGCTCGCCCGGCGCAACAGCAATATCAGGGCAAAGAGCTAGGTTTTGAGTTTGACCGCGAGTTGTCACAGCAGTTGCGTACTGTGGCCAAAGCCCAAAAAACCACGTTAAACACCGTATTGCTCAGTGGTTTTTATATCACTTTGGCTGGTCTTTGCGGGCAAAGCGATATTGTGGTGGGGATGCCTTCTGACAATCGTCAACCGCAAACCCGATCGTTGATTGGCCTATTTGTTAACTCACTGGCGCTGCGGGCACAAGTTGACGTAGAAACGTCGATTGAACGGCTGATCAAACAAGTGCACAGCACCGTTATTGGCGCAAAAGCGCATCAGGCATTACCGTTCGAAAAACTGGTAGAAGCGCTGGGCGTAGAGCGTGATGCATCGCGCCATCCGGTGTATCAAGTGATGTTCAGTTGGCAGCAAAACAATGAATCGTTTAATAAAGACTTGCCGTTTAAGCCCATGCAAGACCTTGAGGGCGAAAGCTTGTTCAGCCCGGCTAAGTTCGACCTGAGCCTGTTTGTGGGTGAAAAGCCTGGTCGCCTTGGTGCGGTACTGAACTACGCCGAGGCCCTGTTTGAGCCATCAACCATCGAGCGAATAGCGGCGCTTTATCAGCGGGTGTTAACCGCCATGGTGGCTGATACTCAACAAACCGTTGGCAATATTGATTTGCTGTCGGCAGTCGACCGAACAACTTTGCTGCATCAACCGACAGTGATGTTTAACACCGAACAAACCCTATGTGAACAGTTTGAGCAGCAAGTTAAAAACCACCCAGACAAAATCGCTTTGGTGTTTGAAAGTGAGTCTTTAAGCTACCGCGAGCTTGATCAAAAAGCCAACCAGATGGCGCATTTTATTGGTCAACATCATCAATTTATCGGCCAGCAACAGCCTTTGGTTGGCCTGTATATGCACCGCAGTATCGAGATGATTGTCGCAATGCTGGCAGTGCTCAAAGCGGGTGGCGCTTATGTGCCTATCTCGCCAGATATTCCGATGCAACGAACTCAATTTATAGTGGGTGATACTCAAATGGTGTTGGCCGTCACCCAGCAATGTTACATCGAAAAACTGGATAATGCGCTTGGTGGTCTGCCATTGCTGGTGGCCGATAACGAGGTGATTGATTCGCAGCCAACTGTGCCTTTAACAACTGCTTCAAAACCAGCGGGTCTAAAACCTACCGATTTGGCTTACGTTATTTACACCTCAGGCACCACGGGCAACCCCAAAGGCGTGATGATAGAACAGCGAAGTGTGCTCAACTACGCCAAGGCGCTTGATGAACGATTGGGCGAGAACTTTGAACGCATCGACTTTTCAGCGAATTACTGTTTTGACCTGAGCGTAACCACCAGTTTATGTCCGTTGTTGTTGGGTCGAAGTGTGTATATTTATGAGGGCGACATCCGCGAAGTGGCTGATTATCACCAGCATTTGGCCCGTCATAATATTGGTTTTGTCAAAACCACCCCAAGCCTTGCCCGAGTTTTACTGAGTCATACTGCTGTAAGAGTAAAAACGCTGATGCTCGGGGGAGAGGCATTGACTCAACCCTGCATTGATGATTTGGCACCAAACGTTGACACGATATTTGACGAATACGGCCCGACTGAAGCCACCGTGGGCGTGATGCTGTCGCAAGTTTGGCCCCAAGTCGATTCAGGCATTGGCAAACCATATCCGAATGTTCAGGTTTACAACCTTAATTCAGCCATGCAACTGGTGCCTATTGGCGCACCGGGCGAGCTGTATATTGGCGGGGCAGGGCTGGCGCGGGGTTACCTCAA
>JABSOG010001307.1 GCA_013216025.1 Algicola sp.
TACCTGTACGACATACCATCAACAAAGGTTTTTTGTCGGTGTTATCGCCATTAATAACAAAGTTGGCCAATCTCGGCAGCGGCACACTCAATGCAGGTTCTTTGAGCTTCAGTTGCGATTGAATGTCACCCACTTCGTTCTCGTACGATTCGCGTACATCGATGACCATCGCATCAGGGTTTTCGGCCAAAAATTCGATGATGTCATCCGCTGGTAACGAATAAGGTTCGTCAACTTCACTTACTTGTACCAAACCACACAAATACTCGGTTTGAACGCTGACCAGTTTATTGTCGAGTTCGGTTTTGGCCTGTGCAAATTGCTCTGCGCTAATGGTCTCGTCGAGCACCCGGGCCAGTAGGTCGTTATCGGCACGTTCACAATTTAATGTGGTGACAAACTTGTGTTGATAGTCGTGGCTGGTGCCCAGCACCGTGGTTGGCGATAAAACCCCGCTTAAAGTTCTAAGCGACTCGTAAAACGCCAGACAATCACCATCTTGTATATCTGTGCGACCAAAACCACCGGGCATCAATAAATCGCCAACTAGAGCAAAAACCAGATTATCATCTTTGTCGACAAAGAACATCGACATGCTGTCTTGTGTGTGTCCCGGAGTATTGAGCACCGCTACTTTCATATCACCTACCCGCAGACACGGCAGCTTATGCCCACCCGGTAATTGAACATTGTCTTGTGTATTCACAGGCCAGCCATTTTCGTTGGTTTCGAGCAGCGATTCGGACATAAAATTACTAAGAATGTCTCTGAGCGTACTGTGATAACTGGTGTGGTCCACATGCATATGAGTGTCAACCACCGCTCTGACACTCAATTTTTTATAGGTCAGCCAAGTAACAATGCGCTCGGTCAATTGTGACAAAGGGTCGATAATAATACATTGTCTGGCGGTGGCATCAACGTACAACCAGCAGCAGCAATCGTTGTAAATCAATTGCAAAAAGCCGGTTTTCAGTCTTGAGTCATGATGATATTGGGCATCACTTAAAATCAGACAGCAGTGTTTGAGCGCAGGCTTGATTTTTCTTAAAGCCTCACAAGCCAAGTCTATTTCTTCACTTGTGGCCGCCGGACCAAATGACATACGAATAGCCGACTCACCGCGCCATGCGTCAAGTCCCATGGCATCGAGCACAAAACTGCGGGTTACTTTAGAGCTACACGCTGAGCCAGAACTGACCCTAATGGACGCCGCATCACACAAGTCCATCACTTCTTTGCTCGACAGGCCACGAACAGCAAAGTTGATGGTGGTCGGCACTGAACAAGAAAAATCATTGTTAAACACCACATCACCAAACACATCGGTCAGGGTTTGCGCTATTTGGCTGCGGTATTGTTCTAATTGTTGAGCCGATTTGAACGTATCGTCGTTTTCATCTAACAACAGTTCAAAGACCCGCCCCATGGCAGCGATACCGGGAATATTTTCGGTGCCCGAACGCAGTCCACTTTCCTGTCCGCCACCGGCAATAAAGGGTGTGCAGGGCGTGCCTTCACGAACATATAACATGCCAATACCTTTGGGTGCATAGATTTTATGACCACTAAAAGGTGCGTAATCGATACTGGTCTGGCTGATGTTCAAGTCACTTTTACCCAGCGTTTGCACACAATCGACCATCCATGAAACATCAGTGTTATTGCTTCTGATCGCTTGCTCCAGTTCGGCTAAGTCCTGATAAACCCCGGTTTCGTTATTCACGGCCATGGTGCAAATCATAATGCTGGCGCCGATATGTTCAGCAATAAAATCCATGTCCATCAATCGGGTGATTGATGCGGTAAAACAACTGAAAGCCCAAATGGAAACCGACGAGATTAAATTCATGCTGGCT
>JABSOG010001308.1 GCA_013216025.1 Algicola sp.
CGGTCGCCTTCCATTGCATTGGCCGTCATGGCAATGATTGGCAAGTCTTTTTACGCTGGATTCTCGCGCAGGGTGCGGGCGGCGGTATAACCGTCCATCACTGGCATTTGTAGGTCCATCAGTATCGCATCATAAGTGTTGTTGTTTGCTTTTTCTACCCCAATCTGGCCATTGTCGGCAACATCAACCACCAGTAGTGCCTGCGCCAGTAATTCGGTGGCGACTTGTTGGTTAACTTCGTTGTCTTCTACCAGCAGTATGCGGGCACCACGAATGTTGTAAACGGCTTCTTTACCTAGGCTGGCGGTCGACCGAAGCGCTGTTTGGTTGATTTCATGACCAAGGGCCGTCATTGCCACATCAAGCAGGTTGGACGCAGACACCGGTTTGGTCAAGAATCCTTCGACTCGAATGTCACCTGCGTGCTTGAGCATTTCGTCTTTGTCGTAGGCGGTCACCATGACTATCGCTGGTTGTTTGGTGATCGCGGGGTTGTTTTTGATTTGGCGGGAGGCTTCAATGCCGTCTATGCCAGTCATTTTCCAATCCATGTAGACCAGTTGGAATGGCTTGCCCAGTTGTTCAGCTTTTATTACGGCTTTAATGGCGTCTTCGCCACTGCTGGCAGTCGTGACTTCAAAAGACAAATTACCGGCGATATGGCCCATGATCTCACGCGCGGTAGCGCTGTCATCGACCACCAATACTTGGGTGCCTCTTAAGTCAGTCGAAGGCTGCAAGGTGCGTTGGCCCTCATGATACAAACCAAACAGCGCGGTAAAGATAAACGAGCTGCCTTGGCCCGGCCCACTTTCGACCCAAATTTCGCCACCCATCATTTCGACCAGGGTTTTGCTGATGGTCAGGCCCAAGCCGGTACCGCCATATTTGCGGGTGGTGGATGCATCGGCTTGACTGAAGGATTTAAACAGTTTGGCGATTTGTTCTGCGGTCATGCCAATGCCAGTGTCTTTGACGGTAAACTTGAGTTTGACGTTGACTTCGGTTTTTTCAATCACTTCGGTTCGCAGTAATATTTCACCCTGTTCGGTGAATTTGACGGCGTTATTGCCCAGATTGGTCAATATTTGTCCGAGCCTTAATGGGTCGCCAATCAGTCCGTTGGGTACGTCATCGGTGATGTAATGGAGAAATTCGAGGTCTTTTTCGCGCATTTTTGCTGATAATAGATTGGTTAAACTGTCCATCGATTCATCCAGGCAAAACGGGATGCTTTCCATGTCCATTTTGCCCGCTTCTATTTTTGAAAAGTCGAGAATGTCATTGATAAGACCCAATAATGAGTTGGCGGCGTTAAAAGTTTTGGTGATGTAATCATGTTGTTTTGGGCTTAATTCGGTTTGCAGCGCTAAATAACTCATGCCGATGATGGCGTTCATCGGGGTGCGAATTTCGTGGCTCATATTGGCCAAAAAGTCAGATTTTGACTGGTTGGCGATATCGGCAGCCTCAGTGGCCTGACTTAACTCTTCAGTGCGTTCGTTGACCAAGTCTTCCATGTGGTCGATGTGCTCTTGTAATTCGGCATTTTTATGTTCAAGCTGTGCCACTAATTCTTTTCTGGACGCGTGTGCAACAACGGCTTTGATTTTGGCCAATACCGGACAGTTGGAATGTTCGATGACACTGACCGTGGCTTTTGCTCGGTTGGCTATTCGTACACCAAAAACGCCCTGTTTGTCGGTAAATTCGAGTTTATCAGCGCCACCAGCGCAGCCCTTTAACATAGGTCGGTCACCATGATGCCAAAAGTGCAACAGCAGATAGACGTTGTCTAGCTGTTTTTCGAGATAAAAACAGACACTGGCATTTTGGTTGAAATCGAGCTTGCGACAGCA
>JABSOG010000130.1 GCA_013216025.1 Algicola sp.
TTGGTACCCTGACCGATATCCATTCGCTAGCGTGCCGTCGAACGAAAACGACCGTGGCGGTGTTCACTTAAACTCGGGTATTGCCAACTTGGCCTACTCTTTATTGGTAGACGGTGGTTCACACCCGCGTGGCAAATCGCCAGCAGTCGTACCACAGCTTGGTTTGACCAAGTCAGAGCAAATTTTCTATCGTGCCATCAGCACTTATATGAGCCAAAGCACTGATTTTGACGGTGCTCGTACTGCAACAGCTCAAGCCGCCCAAGACTTGTATGGTACAACCGAAAAAACTGCCGTAGAAACAGCATGGTGTGCAGTTGGTGTTGGTGCTTGTCCAAGCACTGGTACACCGCCTCCGTCAAGCAACACACTTGAAAATGGCGTAACCAAATCAAGCCTTGCGTCAAACGTTGGTACAGATTTGACCTTCACTATCGAAGTACCAACAGGTGCAACCGATATCAACTTCAACATGAGCGGTGGTACTGGTGATGCTGACATGTATGTTAAGTTTGGTTCAGCCCCTACTGACAGCAGCTACGATTGTCGTCCATACGAAAGTGGCAACACTGAAGCGTGTACAACAACCAGCGCTGGCGGTACTTACCATGTACGTCTGAAGGCTTACAGTAACTTCACAGGTGTATCTTTGACTGCCAGCTTCACCGCAGCAAACTCACTTGAGCCAATCAGCGTATCGGCCACCGACATCGCCGTTAGTGCAGGTGCATGGAAAAACTACACTTATACAATGCCAGCGGGATATTCAAGCTTGGCTATCTCAATCTCAGGTGGCACAGGTGATGCTGACTTGTATGTTCGATTCGGCAGCAAATCAACGACTTCTGCTTATGATTGTCGTCCATACAAGACCGGTAACAACGAGACTTGTAACTTCAATAACCCAAGTGCAGGCGTTTGGTATATGGATTTGAATGGTTACGCTACCGCAGCTGGTATTACTTTGAATCTTAATGCTACGCCGTAAACTCTCCCAGTCTTAACCGACACTGACAAAGGCAACCTTCGGGTTGCCTTTCTTTTTGGTTTGTAGATATAAGGTGGATCCGTTAGGGGCTGGTGTAACGGAGGCTCCGCAAGGGGGTCAAAGCATTTGAGTTTGTCGAACAAAAAAAAGAGTTTTGTTCGACAAATTCAAAAGCATTGACCCCAGCTGGTGATGGCTGGTAGATGCGCACAACCGTAGCTTGGTGGTGGCGAGGGGCTCCACCGGCTGGGGTCAGTGCTAATTTAGGTTCGTGGACAGCTTGCCTGTCCCTAAGCTTAATTTGCTTTGACCCCCTTGCGGAGCCTCCGTTCCTCCAGCCCCTAACGAGGCCACTAGGTTTTAAAATGAATAGCGACGTTCATCCCAGCAAATGCGCTTCATCACAAAACAGTGTCACCTTAAAAAAGCTTCGATTAATATCATTTCATCAACCGCGAAATACAACCCTTGTGGAGTTATTATGAAATTGAAATCGCTGATCTTTACCGCCCTACTGGGCCTAAGCACAACGCTTAGTGCTGTTGCCGAGCAAGCCAGTTTGCGTTCGGTTTATTATTCAATTGATGCCGAAAAATGGACTCAGGTCATTAACAAATTAGACAAAATTCTCAAAGACGATGACCAATATGCCGATGCCTGGTATTTGTATGTCGATGCCTTATTTCGCAATGGCGACTATATCAAAGCCATTCAAGCCAACCGAAAATTAACCACCTTTAAAGGTTACGACCAATACGCCGAATTTTATTCAGCGATGATTTACGGTATTCAAGGCCAAAACGATAAGGCACAAAAACACCTCGATGCCGCCAATAAAGCGGGTTACATTAACTACGACAAACTCAAAACCGAAGCCGCCTTTGCCGGTATTCGTAAACAAGGAAAAATCGATTTTGCGCCTGAGCAAAACTACCAAGTGCTAACCGCCCACAATGGCGTGAAAATCCCTTACACCGTGTTGCTGCCTAACCATTTTGACCAAAGCAAAACCTACAAAGCCCTGCTGGCCTACCCCGATGGCAGCGGTGGTAAAGCCTCGGCCGACTGGAGCATCAAACACTTATGGAAAAACCATGAGCAATATAAAGACTGGATTGTGATTGTGCCGGTAGCACCCAAAGATGGCTGGATTAACCACCCGTCACATCACGCCCTAAACGATTTGATGAAACACATGCGCAAAGAATATAAGGTCAAAGACAACCTGTTTCATGCACTTGGATATCGCTCGGGTAGCCGACCAGCAGTGACGTTTTCGCGCATGTCTCAGTCTTATTTTACCAGCGTGACAACCGTCGGCGCGTATATGTGGGAAAACTGGAAGCAAAAAGATTTAACCCGCTTCGGTGATATGCCAGTAACGATGTATGTTGCCAAAACCGATGAAGCAGGCCTTGAAATCAACCGTCAAGCCAACCAGTATTTAAACAAGGGTAATACCCCAGTTTCTTATACCGAGGTTGATGGCGATACGCCAAGGTTAGAGAGTTTGTATGACAGCAAACTGTTGGCGATGATGGGGCAGTAGCGGGTTTGTTGGGGGCTTCAAAAAAGATTGAATAATTCCAATATCGACCTTTTGCGGCACCCTCCCAAGTGATTGTTGCGAAAGGCTGATTTATGATATTGGGGGCACCTCTAACCCCTGCTATTGGCACAAACGGAGAATGTGTTAGGCGTAGGCGCAGCCAGCCGTAACCCATCAAACCCAATTACCTACCAACGCAAAAACCTATTTTTATAGATTGTTTTATATGAAGAATAATACCAATCGAAGAGATCTCGTAGCCAGGTTTTGTGTTGCCTGCAGGTTAAGTTTGATGGGTTACACGCAAGCGCTAAAGGTTGCATGCTCCCGGCGCAACCACCTCACTTACATCCATGTAAGCGACTTCGCCTCGTACCTCGGCCCATCCTCCATATGAGATCGAAATAGGTCTTGTTAAGCACCCGTAAATCCTTCGATAGCCTTTTGCGACATCATCCCAAATGGAAAATCGCGCCACACCTCACCTAATCGCGCCATTTCCAACCCTAATCGCGCCATTTCCCAGCTTAATCGCGCCACATAAATAAACAGGATATAGTCAAAGACAAAGAAAACGTACGGGCACTGGTCATAGAAGAATTACGGCGGATACACGAGGGAGTGTTGTTTCGATACGGACTAAGGCCGTCGGAATATTACTTGTGGAAAGAAAAACAGTAAAGTCTCTATTAGATCTTAATAAAAGCTGGATCTTAATAAAAGCAGGGTTTTAATAAAGTCATCAATCACCAAAATCATGCGCGCACCTGAGTTTGGTTAAACGCTGTATTAAGCCCTTAAATTTTGAAAGGTCTGAATTTGCGTATGCAGCATGGTCGCCGCCAATTTAAAATCTTTGGTGTGAGAAACAAACGGCAAAATTGCGCTCGCCAGATCACCACTATTCGAGTAGAAGCGTTTTAAATCTTTGTAAATTTCTTGGAAATCGTCTCGATCTGCCATCTTATCCTACCTCACAATGATCAATAATAATGATTACTGATCATGTTATCGGACACGATGGAAAAATCTTTAATTAAAATTTTCAATAAGTTATAAACTAGGTGCCTGTCCCAAACGATTATTGGCAAACGCCAATCGGTCGTCATCGGTCGCCCCCTCTTTACATTCCCCTTTTATATAGGAGCGTCCCCGGCTGAAATAACTGTCGAGTTCAATGTATCCTTCACGGCAATAACCGTTGTCTGCCAGCCTGAGTTCAAGATTCTCGGTCACTCGGGTTTTCAGCTTTTCGGTCATATTACCTTGGTTGCCTGATTTACGCCCCTTTTCACCGCGACCACTCCGACCGCCTTGGCCACCATTGCCTTTGCTCCTGCCCATCCCTCGTCCGCCTTTTCCCTTTTTTCCATCCTGTTGTCCTCTATCGGCAACCACACTGTAGTTAAACCGCTTAGAACCTTGTTGATCGATATCGGTGACAAAATAGGTTTTCAACTCAGGTCGCTCACCGGGATCGCTCGCACAACCGCCCATCAATAAAGTCAAAACACCAATCACGGTGGTTTTTCGATTCATTTACTTTCTCCACAGATTCCAGACCAAAACGGCCAGATAATAATGACTACAACGGCTCACGACAACAGCGGTTGACAGCTGTCGGTAAAAACGTCAAAAAAGCCATAAAGAGTAAAAGGCACTCGCAACGTATCGGTTATGTCTCACACATCTAAAAGCTATCCCCCATTGTAGAAAATCTTTACCTTGACCATAATTCTCATGGTCAAAAACAAACAACACTTTTACAAATAAACAGGAATATAGTCATGCGTTGGAACAATCTTAAGTCACTGGTATCTGCAACCGTTTTACTCACCCTCACCACCGTCAGCGAAGCCAGAGAAGATTTCACAAAAGTTTACCAGCCGGGCATCAGTCCTGCCGCCTCACTAAGCCAACAACCACTCAACACCATCGAGCAAGCTGCCGATACCGGCAATGTTCAAGCCCAATACAAACTGGCATTAATGTTGGAATATGGCGAAGGCGTTAAACAAGACCATGCAAGAGCCGCGGCTTTGCATCAAAAGGCCGCCGAAAGCGGCAGTATCGGTGCACAGCACAGCTTGGGCATGATGTACTATCAAGGCAAAGGGGTTAGAACCAACAAGATCAATGCTTACATTTGGTTGGCCATGGCTGCCGATAACGGTTATGAAAGTGTCAATATCGCTCGTGACAGGGTTGCACAAGAGTTGTCAGAATCAGGATTGGTTCAGGCCAAACGCGCTTATCAAGAGCAGCGTAGCAATCGCTCTAGTACATCGAACAACTACGCGATGCTTGAGCAATAAATGACAGGGTTTAGTTTAGATACATCAATCAAAAAGAATTCAAGGGGTCAATGTCTGACCCCTTAAGCGCTCATGTAAATGTATAGTTCATTACACCGCAGTCACCTGATTTTCTTCTGACTCGCAGCTGATCATCCAGTTTATGCCGAATTTATCTGTCAACATACCAAAATAAGATCCCCAAAACGTTTTGTTTGGTGGCATATTCACGCTTCCGCCTTCGGCCAGCGCATTAAATACGCGGTCCACTTCTTCATCAGAATCGGCATTAGCCGAAACCGAAAAGTTATTGCCCACTTGTAAAGGGGGTCCAAAGCCTTCACAACTGTCACAACCCATCAACACCGAGTTGCCAATCGGCAAAGACACATGCATGATTTTATTGGCCGCCGATTCTGGTACTTTAAACTCGCCATCAGCCGGCATCTCACTGAATCTGCCGATGTAGGGGAACTCACCACCAAATATACTCTGATAAAACAAAAAGGCTTCTTCGCAGTTGCCGTCAAAGTTGATATAGGGATTGATTGATTTCATTGTTTGTCCTTTTTTTTCGCTTGAAGAATAATGAGACTAGACTATTTAAGCCAATTTACCATTGATCCCGCTTCGACAAGAAAAAGTCAATAAACGCCCGAACCTTTGGCTGTTCAAACTTAACCTGTTGATAATAAATATAAGCTTCTGCATTTTTATACCAATAATCTGCCAACACCGGCACCAATTGACCACTGGCCAAATACGCTTTGATATCCAAATTATCGACCAGCGCATTAATTAAACCCAACCCCTGCACAGCCAAAAAGGAATGACCAGCAACCGTTTTGATGGGTGAATGCAGCTGTTGATATTCCATTTCGGTTTGCTTTTTATTGCTGCTAATGGTGCTGTTGCTGGTTTTATTCACGACCAGTACATTACCCGGCTGTGCATGGGGATGGCCAATCATACGGTGCTTTTGTAACTCTTCTGGCGTTTGGGGTGTGCCGTATTTATTCAAATAGGCGGAAGATGCAAAAATACCATAATCGGCTTTCCACATAGAACGGCATTTCAACCCCGGATGCTGTTGCCCCAAATAATCGGATATGCCCCAATAGATATCATGCGCGTCTTTATTGATATCAATGATGCTTTCTTGTATATCAAATTCCAACTCAATGTCGGGATACAGTTGATGAAACTCAGCCAGCCACACAAACACAGTTTCGTCATAAGTTTGTGCGCTTTGTGTCACAACTTTGAGTGTACCACCTACCCTGCCCTTTCTAGCCTCAAGCCAACTGTCGAGCGAATCATGCTGACCCAGAATTTGCTGTGCCCGCTGCAAAAATGCTTCGCCAAACTCAGTTAAACTGACTTTACGGGTGCTGCGTTCAAACAACGGTTCAGCCAAGCGGTTTTCAAGCTGCGACACCTGCTTGCTCAACGCCATGGGGGTTTGACCCTGCGCATTGGCAGCCGCAGTAAAGCTGCCGTATTTGGCTACTTGCACAAAGGCCGTTAAGGTTTCAGTTTTAAACATATAACACGTCCAGTTCATACTTTTGGTTTACCAATACAAAACTAACATACTATTTATTTAAAGTCATTAAACGCTAAGATTGTAGACAGTGCCCATCGGAATGCCGCACCACCAAAAACGCATGTTACTGGGCACTGGCTACGCGGCACACGGATGTGCCGCCTTTTCAACTCGTTGAAAAGTAAGCGAAGTTCCACTTGCTTGAACGTAGCTTTAATCCAGAAACAATCATGGACGATTGTTGCTGGACGATAACTAGACAAGTTCACAAAACAATCAAAGGCGAGGTTACTCATGGCTTATTTAGACTATTTATTATGGGGTTATTTTATTGGCTACCCAATTTACATTTTTCTGACGATTGACAAAGAAAAGCAAATGGTCATAAATGATCCGAGCAAACGCATTGACGTATATCGTAGCACTATGTTGTTTTTATGGGTGCCAACCCTAATATTGCTAACCATGGTTTTTAGCAGTGAGCTGTCGATGGCCGACATCGGCTTAAGATGGCAGTGGAATATGGCCAATCAAATTGCCGTTGTTGCGGTGATATTGCTTGGCGCTTATTTTGTCATATCATTGAAACAACTAAATAATGACAGCGAAGCCAAAAAAACCACGCTCGAACAACTCGATTACATTCAATGGATTATGCCCGGCAATGCCAAAGAACTACGCTACTTTACTTATGGTGTGTCAGTCGCCGCTGGAGTTTGTGAAGAGTTATTGTTTAGAGGCTATTTACTTTACGTGCTTGGTACCCAAATGCCAATTTGGCTTGCGGTGGTTTTATCGAGCCTGGCATTTGGCGCTGGTCATATTTACCAAGGACCCGTTCATGTACTCAGAACAGCAATACTTGGCGCGGTGATGGCTGGGGTTTACTTGGTAACTGATTCGATTATTATTCCTATTGTGTTGCATACCCTAATTGATGTTTACAGCGGTGCGCTGGGATATTGCTGCATTAAAGAAGTGCGTAGTACGGCGGTTACTGCTTAGGTTGCCTGCGGCAAGGACGCCTTCGGCTTTAAGGTCAAGGAATCTCAACACGGAGGCACGGAGAGGCGGAGTAAAGAATGAGAAAAGCAAAATCAAAGGCAAGGGCAAAGGGCAAAGGGCAAAAAAATTAGGATGAATATCAACAGCAGAAAATAAAGCGTAATATGAATCGGTTATCTACCTTCTATTTTTTTAATCTTTTTATGCTTTTAATCTTTCTTCCCGTTTTTCTTTTCCTCTTTCTTTCCTCCGTGACTCCGTGCCTCCGTGTTGAGATCTTTTGACCTTCCAGTGCGAAGCGCGACCAAGCGTAGCGCCCTAATCAAGCTCAGCCAAAATACCCACGGCAATCTCAAGTGCGTGGTCGTATTCAATATCATCAATTTCTCCCACCAACAGCTCAATTGATTCAGCATACTCACTGCCCGAACACAGCAGTGTCAGCGCTGGCAAGTGGTCTTCCACGGCAAAGTCAGAGCTTCGCAACAGCGGCAAAATAGTGTTCAACGACTGTTTAAGCAGATCTGCTGAAAAGGTGATATCAAGGTCAGTCACCACGTCGAATTCAGCGATTTTGCCCAGTTGCGCCATCAATGGCCCGAGCTTATCGCATAATTTAATCAACAGCGCTTTATCGTAATCTGCACTGCCCAGCGCCGTTTCGAGTTGCTGGCTCAACTTCGACAAAGTAAAAGCCCCTATATAAGCCGCGTTAGATTTTAGCGAATGCACCGCGCGGTACAAATCTTGCCATTGCTGCGCGTCATATAACGCCAATAATGAACCATCGAGCAATTGCTGCTGTTTTTGAAAGTCTTTCACCAATCCCAAATAAAGCCCGGTTTTACCATGCATTTTAACTAATGCCAGCTCGGTATCGAGTCCGTCAACTTCACTCAATCGCTCAAGCAGGGTTGCCTGTTCAACGTTTACCGAGGCCATTTTATCCACGGTTTTCGGCTGCAACGACTGATTTTTAAGGGGTTTTTCTTCACTGACTCTGAGATATTTGAGCATGGTGTGATACAACACATTCGGATCCAGCGGTTTGGTGATGTGGTCGTTCATACCCGCCGCTTTAGAACGTTCGATATCAGCTTTCATCGCATGGGCTGTCATTGCAACCACCGGAATATCGGTCAGTTTCAATGTTTGCCTTATCTCTTGAGTAGCGGTAATGCCGTCCATTTTCGGCATTTGAATGTCCATAAACACCAAGTCATAATAGTGTTTTTGCAGTTTTTCAAGCGCTACCAGACCATCTTCGGCAATGTCGATTTTAACCCCGGTATCTTTTAAAAACCCCTCGGCCACCTGACGGTTAATGGCATTGTCTTCGACCAGTAAAATCACCGACGAAGAGAAATTGGGCGCGTCCATTTCTTGTTCTTCAAGTTCATCAAGGTCAATCAAATGTTCGAAACCTTCCGGCAATTTATCGACCATCGCCGTAAATTGGAAAATCGACCCTTTACCCAGCTCACTCTCAAGCCAAATTTCGCCACCCATCAATTCAGTGAGTTGCTTTGAAATCGCCAACCCCAGCCCGGTACCACCATATTTTCGAGTCACCGTTTCATCCGCCTGAGAGAATGACTGAAACAAATTCGCCTGCTGCTCAGCTGTCATGCCAATCCCCGTATCGATAACACTGCAATGCAACAACAGTTGATGATCTATTTCTTCTTTAATCGCCACTTTAACGCATACACTGCCTTTTTCGGTGAATTTAACCGCATTATTGACCAAGTTAACAATAATTTGCTGCAACCTCAGCGGATCGCCAATCAACACGGCCGGAACGTCGCTGTGAATATCGGTGATCAATGCCAGCCCTTTGTCGTGAGCATTCATCGCGCTGAGGTTAATCGAACGCCGCAACAGTTTGTCGAGTTTGAACTTGGTGCTTTCGATGGTCAGTTTGCCCGCTTCAATTTTCGAAAAGTCGAGAATGTCATTGATAAGGCCCAGTAGCGCCGCACCAGCATCAACGACTTTTTCAATATAATCACGCTGTTGGTGATCAAGTTTGGTTTTCAATGCTAATCGGCTCAAGCCAATCACTGCATTAATGGGGGTGCGAATTTCGTGACTCATTTTGGCCAAAAAATCTGACTTGGCCTGCGTGGCCTGCTCTAACTCAGCAGTACGCTCGGCCACTTTGTTTTCGAGGTTACGGTTAATGTCCAACAATTTAAGGTGGGTTTCGACCCGCGTCAGCAATTCGTATTTAGACACAGGTTTGCTTAAGTAATCGTTGGCCCCCACCGCAAAACTCTGCACCAAATCGGCCACCTGATTTTTGGCGGTTAAAAAGATCACCGGCAAATCGTTAACCGGATAAATCTCTCGCAGCTTTTTACAAACATCATATCCCGACACCTTGGGCATCATAATGTCGAGCAAAATCAAATCAAAAGGATCACCGCGCGCGGTCGATTCTTCCAGAATATCCAGTGCCTGCTGACCACCAACGGCTTCAACCAACTGGTAGTTTTGCATACTCAAATGATTGTGCAGCACCTGACGATTGATGGGCTCGTCATCCACCAGCAAAATCCGAAACTGACTGCCGTCATGCCCAGTGTCCAGCGATGGCAATATCTGAGTATCGGGGCCGACAACCACACCTTGTTCGTCGTAGGTTTCAAGCAAATGCAAACGCGCAACCGCCTGATTAATACTGATATCCCCCGCCGATTCATCCTCAGAGATTGGCAAAGTAAAACTGAACACCGACCCCTCGCCCAGCACTGAATCGACCGACAACCAGCCACCATGCAACTCAACCAATTGCTTGCACACCGCCAGCCCCAGTCCGGTACCGCCATACGACCGTTCGGCACTACCCTGAACCTGTTCAAACGATTCAAAAATCAGTGCAAATTTGTCTTCGCCGATGCCAATACCGGTGTCGCTGACCGCAACCTCTAACCCGGTAGCGGTTTGATTGGCCGTGATAGTGATCTGACCTTCTTCAGTAAACTTGATGGCATTGCCCAGCAGATTATGCAAAATTTGCTGCAAACGGTCTTCATCTGCCTGTGCCGGGGGTAATCCTTTGGGCACATCATTAATCAGCTCAACCGACTTGCCTGCCAACAGCGGCTGCGACAAAGTGACCACCACGTCGACCACCGCATGTAAATCTATCGCCCTGGTAAACAACTCGATGTTGGCATTATTGAGTTTAGAAAAGTCGAGGATATCGTTAACCAAATCGGCCAACCGCCTGCCGCTGGCCACCACCATGGCCAAATTATGGTTAGCACTGTCGGGTAGTTTGCCCGCCACGCCATCTATCAAAGATTCGGCCAAACCAATAATGCCATTAAGCGGGGTGCGTAATTCGTGCGAAGTATTGGCCAAAAACTCATCTTTGAGTTTATCGACCTGCATCAGTTGCTGGATCACCGCCCGTTCATTTTCGATTTTCTTTAAATGCGCCCTGACAATCAACACAACCGATAGCGCCGCCAGCAGCCAGTAAATGGTATAGGCCCACCAGGTTTCCCACGGCGGCGGCAGAACAATCACTCGTAACGACTTGCCCTGCTCGTTCCAATGGCCGTCTTTATTGCTGGCTTTAACCCTAAACACATAATCGCCAGCAGGAATATTGGTATAAGTTGCGCGGCGCATTTTGGCATCGGTTTTTATCCAATCTTTATCCCAACCTTGCAGTTTATAGGCATATTGATTGCGCATGGGGTTGGCAAAATGCAGCGCAGCAAACGCAAATGACACTAGAGTGTGCTCATGACCCAGCGTCAACTCGTCTAGCACGTTAATGGCCTTAGTCAGGGTGAAAATCTCATTGTTTGCTGGCAATGGGTTAATACCCACGGGTTGGTTAAACAGCAAAAAATCGGTCAATACCACCACTGGCAACCGCGTGTCGTCCACGATTTTGGTCGGGAAAAACCGGTTGAACCCATTAACGCCGCCAAAAAATAATTCGTACGGTTTGTTGTTATTTGTGCTGTTAACTTGGGCTTCAAACCCGCCAACAAACGCGCCACCGTTAAATTCGTTGCTTTGCAAACCATCTTTTACGTCATAATTACGAAAGGTTTCTTTGACAGAGTCAAACCGCGACAGTCCTTTGTTGGTGCTGAGCCACAACTGCCCTTTTTCATCTTCAGCAATGCCATAAACCGTATCGTTGGCCAATCCGTGTTCTTCGCGATAATGGCTGAATTGCCCAGATTCGACATCGAGTTTATTCAATCCCCCGCCATCGGTGCCAATCCACAATTGCCCTTTATGGTCTTCATGAATGTCATAAACCGAATCATGACTCAGGCTGTAGGGGTTAGATGACTTGTTCTTCAAGCGGATGAATTGTTGGTTAGGCGCATCAAAACGGTTGAGCCCGCCACCGAGGGTACCAATCCACAGCGTGCCTTTAGAATCTTCGTAAATTGCCCGTACGATATTGTGGCTCAAACTTCGTGGATTATCGGCCTCGTGACGATAGCGAACAAAATGGCCTGTTGCCTCATCAAACCTGTTCAAACCACCACCATAGGTCCCGACCCACAACACGCCTTTCGAATCTTCATACAGGGCACTGATGATGTTGTGACTCAAGCTGGTTGGGTCAGATTTGTCGCGACGAAAATGAGTGAACGTTTTATTTTTGCGATCAAAGCGATTTAACCCGCTTGCAGTGCCGACCCAAAAGGTACCGTTGGCTTGTTCAGTCATCGAAAAAACTCGATTGTCGCTCAACGTGGTGGCATCACCCTTTATACGCTTAAAATGCTCGAATCCAGCGCTGTCGGTATCGAATCGGTCGAGCCCGCCGCCTGCCGTACCAACCCACAACATCCCGTCACGGGTTTGATACATCGACATAATATTGTTGTTACTCAGGCTGGCAGGGTCAGACGCGTTATGGTTATAGTGAACGAATTTGTCGCTGCCGACATTATAACGGTTCAAGCCGATGACGGTGCCGACCCACAAAACGCCTTGCTGATCTTCATAAATAGACCAAATGTTGTTATCGCTCAAACTATGTTGATTTGATGGCACATGTGACCACTGAACAAAACGTTGGCGTTTGGCATCAAAACGGGTCAACCCAGCCAACGTACCAATCCATAAGGTGCCTTTACTGTCTAGATGCAATGACAAAGCGGTGTCATCAGCCAAACTGTGAGGGTCTGCGGGGTCGTGTTTGAAGCGCGTAAAACGTCCGGTTTGAGCATCCAACCGATTCAGCCCTTTGTATGCGCCAACCCAAAGTACGCCATCGGCATCCTCGCCAATCGACTTTATTCGGTCATGACTCAAGCTGCTTTCATCTGCCGGGTCGTGCCTGAAGTGTTCAAAATGCCCGGTTTGATGGTTGTATTTATTGACGCCGCCGCCATCGGTGCCCAGCCACAGATTGCCTTTTGAATCTTCAAAAAGGGCCCTGATACGATCTGAACTGAGGCTGGTTTTATCGGATGCTAGGTGGTTAAAGCGGGTAAAACGATTGTTTTTAAGGTCAAACAAGTTGAGACCGCCATAAGTGCCAACCCACAGGTTGCCTTTGCGGTCTTCAATCATAGATCTGACATTGTTGTGGCCGATACTGTTGGGGTCGTCAGGGTCATGACTATAGTTAACAAAGTTGTCTTTGAGTGGGTCGTATTGACTCAACCCGCCCCGACTGCCCACCCATAAAACACCTTGATTGTCTTCATAGACAAACCAGATGTAACTATTGGCTAGCGAGTCAGCGTCTTTGGGGTTATGGCGGTAAACTTTGAATTCGTATCCATCAAAACGGTTGAGACCATCGAGGGTGCCCACCCACAAAAAACCGCTTTTGTCTTGAATGATGCTGGTGATGGTATTTTGCGACAAACCGTCATCCACCGAAAAACGTTCAAAACGAACCGACGGCCCCCACGCATGCGCGTTGAGACAATGCAAAAAGATCCATAATAAAAACACGGTTCGCATCGGATGATTTCAGTGTGTGGTTTTATATTTAGAGGTAGGTAAAGCTTAGTTCACTTTAGGTAGGGCAGCACCTTAGTAATTACGAGATATCGTTATAACCAAGGTGCTTAAAACTAGTCCAAGCTAATCCAAATAAGAAGGATCTTTGATTATTTTCAAAGGCTCTTTGAAAGAGATAGGCTGTTTAGCGTTACTTTTAAATCCACCAGAATCTTTACGAATGGCGACAAAGCTACGGTTACGAATATAATTCGACAGGCCATCGGTTTCATCTGCAAAGAAGGTTAGCCCAATCTCCTGGCCATCGGCTGAAAAAATAAAATGTGAGCCAGCCACACCATTAAGAAAACGGCTGTACTGCGTGCCTTCGGCATCAAGGTCAGGTATTTCAATGTTCAACACGTTGTCTTGTTCTGTGATGTGCACTAGGCTAGAGTCCAGCTCATAGTCACCGACATGTTTTTCAAACAGCGCGGTGTCAACCGGCGGCATTGGATTTTCGCTTGCTGCTGGAAATTCCACCACCGACTTAATCGCTTCAACTAAGGTCTCGCCAAAATTGGTGCTATACCCACTGCTCATAATTGAGATCACCACATTTTGCTGTGGCAGCACCCAGAATATGTTGGTGTACTCAAGCGTATTACCACCATGCGACCAACCGGGTATGTTATACCACTGTCCATCTCTGAAAAGTCCCTCACTGACAAACACACCATAACCGTAACCGGTAGGCAGTCCCATTTCTAACCCGATATGTGACTGGGTTAATTTTTGTTGTAATTCATCAGGCAAAACATCGGTATTGCCATCCATTAAAAACTGACCCATTTTGACCAGTGCGCTTGTCGTTGACCAAGTATAACCGCCCGCCGGTTTGCCAAAAGTAGGCTCGCTAATTTGTTCGAGGAACTCTGCGTTTATATTACCTACACCTAAAGC
>JABSOG010001309.1 GCA_013216025.1 Algicola sp.
TAACGCCCAGGGTCAGCACATCACTGACACCATACTCATAAGCACCAGAGAGTAACCAATTAGCATCATAATGGTACACACTGCCCTGAACGGATGAAGGCAGTCCAAACGCCAGTGAGTAATCACTCAACCCTTGCGCCAACAACTGGGCATTATAATGGGTGGTAAATTCAAATTGGTCGGTTTTACCATCGGCGTAAGTAGCAATAATCGAGATACTGTTACTGCCAGAGGTGAGCGGCAAATCATTAACATCGTAACGCCCCGGTCGCAGCCGAATACGCGAGATCATAAAGTCGTTGACGAATATCTCAAGCGAAGCAGGACGGTCCAACATAAAAACTTGTGAGTTGCCCGGGGTAAGATTACGCTGCGGTTGCAGCTGGGCATAGGCTTTACTGATGCTGATACCGCCCACTTGATAACTCGACAAATGCCCACTGACTCGGCTTTGAGTATCGCCAAAGGTATAACGTAGCGGTTTTTCAGGGTAGTCATAAAACACGCTAAAATCACCCCGATAGGCTTTGCTGCTGGTGCCTTTACTGTGATCCCAAAACGCTGAGCCGTTAAAGTTCAGCCCATCACCACCGCCAACATTACCACCAAACAGCCATTCAAATTGGCTGTCATAACTGTCATTATTGTTGCTACGCTGGTGTTTTAAATTGAAATTGTTAAGCAATGACCAAGACGCGGCATTTTCAGGTAATACCACGTGCTTTTTCTGATTGTAAGTCAAAGAGTCTGTCGCCATGGCGCTTTCATCAAGTTTCAGCTCAATCAACATATCTTGAGCGCTCAAAGTTAAATGTATGCCCCGGACTTTGAATTGTTCAACCGTGATGGCGCTGTCGCCTTGCTCGGTTAACCAGGCATTGACCGAAGCGCTGAGTTGTTTATTGAGGTTTTGTTTGAACACTGACGCCGAGATTGATGTCAGGGTAAACCCGTCTAACGCCGCCGCCATTTGAGCGACTTCGCGATTATCGAGTTTGAAGGGAAAGTCCATTTCAAAAGTGGCGGCGTAAGTGGGCCGTACAACGATGACGGATAAAGCAGTTGCTAGTAAAAAGCTGGCCAAGACACGCGAAAAACGTGCCCTATTTGCCCTCAACATCACCTTCAAAAAGATTGACCATCTCGAAGCTTGGGGTAACTTTGCCTTTTAACAACCCTGCCAAATCGAGTACCACTTGATGGCCCGGCATAATAAAACGGCCTGAGGTAATGGTTTGAAAAGTAGTCCACCTAAAAACGGTTTCACCTTTATTAAAGTGATAATCAAAGTGTGACAAATCCAACACGCGTTTTCCCTGATTACCAATGGTGAGTTTGCAATCACTGATCTCGTCACATTTGAGGCTACTTTGTTGCTTTGCCGTCACACCCTTGGGGCTAACAAAAACCAAAGTCGCAAAGTTGAACATCATTTTAACCCCAGATTGTGCTTTTTCGTCACCCAGTGGTAATTGCTTAAACACAATGCGATAAGAATCTGTTTGTAGCAGGTCAGGTTTGCCGAGGTATTTGGCGCGAAAAACCTGATAACCGTTAGCAGGCACTTCAATTTGCGGCGGCAGCACAATAAAGTCTCTCTCAGCAGGCACCAGCACTTCTTTATCGTTTTCATCGAAAGTGCGCCGATAGACCACAACTTCAACCGGCAAAGCGGTTGTGCCGGGATTTTGCAACCGATAGGTCACCAGCGATTTTTTACCCTGTGACGACAATTCAACAATCATCGGCTGTACTTGATAGGCCATAGCCGGCGACGACAGGCAACAAAACATCAACAACAATCTACGTAGACTATGATACATAATTTTTAAAATAAGTTTTTCAACTCTTTCAAC
>JABSOG010001310.1 GCA_013216025.1 Algicola sp.
CTAAAATGTGCTGTTCGGGATTACTCTTTTTCACTGTAATTGAAGGCATTTGATGTTCATCACAATAGTGTTTCAATAGGGCTTTATTATGCTTGCCATCTTTCCAACTGTCAACACTAAAACGGGACATCGCACACCCAACCAAAAATCACAAGCGTAACGCCATCAATCAATATATGCTGTCGGCATTAAGTTGAATGAACAAAGATTACCCATGACACTATTAACCCTAATCCTATTTATCCCCGCTTGTTTTGCCCTGAATATGATCCCCGGGCCAAATAACTTGCTTAGCATGAGCAATGCCCAGCGGTATGGTTTTCATTATGCTTTGATTGCAGGGGTCGCCCGGTTGGCGGCGTTTGTTGTGTTGATTGCGCTGGCGGGCACTGGGTTTGCAACGCTTTTGTATATGTTGCCATCGCTATTTTTGGCGATAAAAGTGGTGGGGGCCATCTACATCTTTTGGGTCGCTTACCAGTTGTGGTATGCCGAAGTAGCCAATATAGATGAAAACCGCGAGAATGAACAATCGCTGGTTCAACTGGCTAAACAAGAGTTTTTGTTGGCTGTGGGCAATCCCAAAGCGATATTAATTTTTACGGCATTCTTTCCGCAATTTATTACCCCGGCTGAAAATACCACGGTTCAGTTTGCGCTTTTGGGCGTGGTTTTTTTGGCCCTTGAGATGACAGCGATTGCAATTTACGCCTGTTTTGGTCTTTACTTGCGCCGTTGGTTTGCACAACCGGGTATGAGAATGTGGTTTAATCGTTGTTGCGCTGCGTTTTTGGGTTTTCTGGGGTTAGGTTTGCTTTTTGATCGCACCGGATTAGATACGAAGGCTTAGCTGGGCAGCGCATTCGATTGATTTAGCGCGTGGGATATGCTGCAATCACAACATGTAAATATCCCCTACAAAACACGGGTCAGCAATCATGACAACGAATAAATCACGCATCGCAATCGCTTTGGCATCTACCCTGGCATTAACCCAGTTAACTGGCTGTGGCGGCGGGGGCAGTGACGCCAGCCCGCAAACCCAAGATGGCGGTGGTGGGAATTTTGACCCCGCACCGGCAATTCTGGCAGCGTATAATCCGTCTACGGCTTTTGCCAGCAATATTGTCGCTTGTGTGACTACCACAACCTGTACACTCGAAACCCTGCCATTGATTGGCAATGCCAACGACACGCCAACAGTTGATCAAATCATGGATCAGCTGGTGGTGTCACATGATTGGATGGCCCAGCGGTTTAAAGAGATGCTTGAGGCTTCGCCTGAGCAAATGTTGAAGCTGTTTCGTGCAGTCACTGCGGTGGTTATTTCTAGCGATATTCGCCCCTCGCATTACAAAAATGCCACCGGCGCGATTTACATCGATCCGGCGTTGTTGTGGTTGACCAACGCAGAAAAAGCCACCATCGATCAAACCCCAGACTTTCGGTCGAACTATGGCAAAGATCTGCAATTTGTACGGGTCTGGCGTTTTATTATCGATAATGATTATGCGTGGCGTTCGTATTCATTGACCGGCACCGAAGTGCGCACCTTTGACGATACCTTTGTGCTGGCCAGCTGGGTGTTTTATCACGAACTGGCCCATGCCAACGATTGCGTTACGCCTTTGAACATGGCCAGTTTTGACCAAAACCAAACTTTTAGCGATAACATTACGGCGCAAATGGATGCTGGCACTTGTGTCTATCAACAATTGACCAGCCAAAACCCGTTACTGTCGCAAACTTGGCTGAATTTGGCTCAGGTCTTTTATCAAGGGGCCAACTCTACTACTGAACAAAGAGCCATGACCCCAATTGGCGCGGGGGACGCGTTTGCGCTAGACCATGCCAT
>JABSOG010001311.1 GCA_013216025.1 Algicola sp.
ACTTTAATGATTAAGTTGTCGTCGTGTTGTTCAGCCGACACGGTCACTTTGCCTGAGTCGGTAAATTTAAGCGCATTGCCGACCAAATTATGGAGGATTTGCTGTAAGCGGTTTTCATCAGCCAAAGCAGCGGGCAAGCCCTTGGGCACATCATTGATCAACTCAAGGTTTTTGTTGGCTAACAAAGGTCGTGACAGGGTTAAAACCACCTCGACCACTGAGTAAAGGTCTATTGGCCTTGTCTGTAAAGTCAGGTTGCGGTTTTTGAGTTTTGAGAAATCCAGCACATCGTTGATGAGATTAGACAAGCGTTTACCGCTCGATACCACCATCGCCAAGTCATTGTTCGCGCCTTTTGAAAGAGTACCACGTGCACCATCCATCAAGGATTCGGCTAGCCCGATTATACCATTAAGCGGGGTGCGCAATTCATGAGAGGTATTGGCCAAAAACTCGTCTTTGAGTTTATCGACTTGTTGCAGGCGCAGGTTTAGTGTTTGTTCATTCTGTGTTTTTCGTTGTTGGCGCCGTAACCTTTGCTGTTGGTTGTAAACAAAAAATAATGCCCAGATGAATGAAGCTATCAAGAAAAAATAGAATGTATAAGCCCACCAAGTGTTCCACGGTGCTGGTGTCACGGTGATTTTCAGCGATTTACCCTGTTCATTCCAATAACCCTCGCTATTGCTGGCTTTAATGCGCAGGGTATAATCCCCCGCTGGTAAGTTTGAATAAGTGGCCCTGCGGTTTTTTGCATCGGTATAAATCCAGTCTTTGTCTTGACCCAGCAACATATAGGCATATTGATTTTTCATCGAGTCGTCAAAATGTAAAACGGCAAATTCAAATGTGATGAGGTTTTGCTCATTCGAGAGGGTTAGGTGTGCCAGTGCATTAATGGCTTTGGGTAGCGTGAATGTCGAGTTATTAAACAATTTGAAACCTGGGGCAATGGCCACCGATTGATTGGCGAGCAAAAAGTCGGTTAATATCACGTTTGGCGCTTGGGTGTCAGCTTCAATATTCTCAGGATAAAAGCGGTTAAAGCCGTTATTACCACCAAAAAATAATTCACCGTCGGCACTTTTGAAATAGACTAGCCCAAAGTATTGAGAGCTGTGCAAGCCATCGTTAGCATAATAAGTTTTAAAGGTTTCAGTGACGGGATTAAATTTGGACAGGCCCCATCTAGTACTTAGCCATAAAGAACCTTGTTTATCTCCAAGTATGCCATGAACTTGATTGGCGCTCAGACCATCTTTTCTGCGATAGTGAGTGAAGCTGTTGCTGTGGGTATCGAATTTATTCAGTCCGCCGTCAGTGGCAAGCCAGAGTGTACCTTGGTTGTCTTCATGGATAGATTTAACTTTATTGTGACTTAAACTCTGCGGGTTTGAAGGTTGGTGTTGATAAGACTCAAAACGCTTGGTTTGGGCATCAAAGCGATTGAGCCCGCCCGCAGTAGCAATCCAAAGGGTACCTTCTGAGTCCTCCAAAATGGCGTAAACAATATCGTTGCTCAGGCTGTGAGGGTCTGTGTTTACATGTTGATAATGGCTGAAATCTTGCGTTTTGGGATGGTACTGGTCAAGGCCACCGCCTCGTCCCCCCGCTATAGCAATCCACAGGTTATCTTTGCTGTCTATATAGAGGGTGCTGATATAGTCATGACTCAAACTTTTTGGGTCTGATGGTTGGTGTTTAAAATGGACAAAGCTTTGTGTTTTGGGATTGTACTGGTATAAGCCGTCGCCCCCAGTACCAAACCAAAGTGTGCCGCTGCTATCTTCATTAATAGCTCTGACAGTATTATGGCTTAATCTATTGGAATTTTCGGGCTGATGGTTAAAA
>JABSOG010001312.1 GCA_013216025.1 Algicola sp.
GGGTGGCTGAAGCCAGTGTGAGACTCTGCACATTTTTCGCTGTAAATCCCATGGGTGCGTTGATGCTGGCGAGCGCGGCTTTAAACAAGCTGATATTGACGAAAATCAGCACGGTTGCCACAGCAATCTGACTCACCATTAAGACTTGGCGCAACTTTTTAGAGACCTGAACGCCAGTGCCTTTGCCACTGCTTTGCAAAGTGGTATTGAGCGCTTTGTAGTTGATGCTAGCCGACCCAAAGTAGGCCAATAACAGCGCAATTAGACTGCCGATTAACACGGCTGCACTGAGCGTGAATGCATTTAATGAGACTTCTTCAACACGGGGTAACAATGCGTGCAGGTACTGTTGCAACAGCCAAAATCCGGCGGTGGCGACCACCAGTGCCAACCCCAGCGAGTAAAACATCAGCAATGACGATTCGGCCAGCAAAACCTGAAACAAATGACGCTTTTTGGCACCCAGTGCGGCCTGTATTGATAGCGACCGTTGTTTTTGTGCGGTGCGCGACATAAACAAATTGGTAATGTTGGTGGTGGCTATGACTATTAGGCCAAAAACGCTGGCGAGCAACAGGTAAACCACTTGGGCACTGTCGCCCAAGATCACTGATTTGAATGACTGCAATTCGAGCGCGACAGAGCGGCCTGCATTTCGTGGGTTGCCAGCCATGGCGTTTTGCCACTGGTCATTGACGATAGGCGTTATGATTTGTTCAGCCTGACTTGGCGTAACGCCATTGGCCAGTTTGCCCACCAAGCGACCACCTAATACCCGGCCCCAATTTTTTCGGTCCACTTCACTGTGTGGGAGAAAATCCCAAGGTAGCCACAATTGGGTTTGTCGTCGTACACGATAAACCTGAGGTTCGACAAAAGCGGGTGCTGTGACGCCGACGATCTTAAAACTAACGCCGCCAAATCTAATTTTTCTATCCAGAATATCGGGTGTTGCCCCGAATTCATTTTGCCAGCTTTTGTGGCTAATGACCGCCACCGGATTATGGTTGTTTATCGACTCAGAAGACGTAAAAGCTCGGCCAAGTTTCATGGGTATATTCAACAGAGTAAACCACTCGGGGGACACATAAGTGGCTTCTACCGTGGGTAAGGCCGGATGGTTGGTTAGTACACCTTGGCTGGCGCTAACCAATGCGGTTTGGGAAAATACGGTTCGATTGGCCGCAGAAAAAGAGTGTATGGCCATCAGGGCAGGATAGGTAAAAGCCTTGAACATAGTTTTGCCTGTCTTTTCGACAAACGCATGGTCAACAACTGTTAATCGTTCTTGGTCGGGATAGGGCAGGGGTTTGTATAGCAATACATAACCGAGGGTCAACACACACAATAATGCCCCTAGAGTTAAACCCATTGTGGCGACCACCCAAGTGATAAAGCCGGGTTTTTTTTTCAGGCTGTTATTGGCCTGCTTGAGTTGATAGCTCAATTGATAAGGAAAGAGACTCATGCGATTTCCTTATTCAGCGGGCTTTTATTAAAGGGGGCTTTAAGGAAAGTACCATCCAGCAGGCAGAGTTTGGTTTTGGCCATATCGGCATATCGCGGGTCGTGGGTGACCATGCAAATGGTGGTGCCTTGTTGATTGAGGTCGGCCAGTACATCCATTACCTGATCGGCGTTTTTTGAATCGAGGTTGCCGGTGGGTTCGTCGACCAGCAAAATAGCAGGCTCAGCGACCAAGGCCCGAGCGATGGCAATGCGCTGTTGCTGTCCGCCAGATAATTGGTTGGGATAGTGACTGACACGCGGCGTCATCTCTACCATTGCCAGACAATCGTTAACCCGTTGTTCAATCTGTTTGGCAGTGGGTTTAGCGTCGTTATACCTCAG
>JABSOG010001313.1 GCA_013216025.1 Algicola sp.
CTGATTGACCACAAGCTGACATTGGGCGCAGTATCGCGATAAAAACTCACCAGCTTGGCGTTGTCTTCTAGCGATGAAACTTTAAACCCGTCTGCGGGGGTTTTGTCGAATCCTTCTTCAAGCTTGTTGATCGACGAATCCACCAGATCGGCAAAATGTTCCGCCGATGGCATGGCGCCAACGCGAAAGTAGTTTCTCAAGGTGCTGCGATTGCGCTTAGCCACCTATCAACCTCCCATCTTGTTGAGGAGAGTTTTGCTCGGTGTTGTTGTCGGCTTGGTTATCGCCTTGATCACACTCATCTTTGCCTTTGATGATAAAGTTGCTGCCCACTTGCAGTTCTTCTATGCCGGTTGGTTGTGCTTCAATGACTAAATCAGTGCCACTACTTTCAAAGTAATGTTGTGCACTTGGCATCAAAATAGCCCAAGGATAACCGGGTTTAACATTGTTATTGTGCTCTAATTCTGTGCCATCACCCGTACCGACAACAGCACTATCTCGTACACTGTCGTTAAGCCGATAGGTTTGGTTATCTACACCACTGGCTTTACCGTCACCGCTCGTACGTTCACCTGCCTGAGCGGTTTTTAATTGAACAATGTGCAGTAGTGAAAAATCAGTGACAAAACTAACATAATCAAGGCGGCTGACAAAGGATTCGATTTCTTTTATCTGTGCCGCCCAGCCAAAACCACTGTTAAAACTGGGTGTTTGCCAAGGGCATAAAAGATCACAAAGCGCTTTGTTGAGCTTGTTGATCACCAGCCCCTGGTGTTCTCCCGGGGCAAAAGTGACGGTACAACGCACCTGAAGTTGTTCGTATTCGGGGTTTCGAACATCGACTTTGACAAAGGCTGGTGCCAGCGATTGTACATAAGCACACATTTTGATTAACTCATCGGCACTGACATTAACGCTATCGCAAGGTTGATGTTGACACTTAACAACCTTGCGCCTGACGATGAGCAACACATGCCCCGGAAACTGGCCTTTTTTGCCGTAACGCATATTGGCAAAACATTTAACCCGGTCGATGCCGGGAAACTGTTGCAAAATCAAACGTTCATAATCCCAAGGTGTCACTGCCCTGCCCTTGTGTCTTAGCCGTTCATTGACCCGTTTATTCATGTGCAGCAAATCTTCAGCTTGTTTGCCGCCAAAGGTTTCGGTTTTTTGAGAGACAATGCCCAGCCCGGGAATTTTGTCCATCGGCTGCCAGCTATCGCTGATGTCGATGGGGCTGGTGTCATCCTCACTGGCACTTTCACTAGCGGGTTGCGCCACACGGGTGACCTTTACCCCGTGAGTCGTGACTCGGTAGCAATTGCCATAACCGGTGATCTGTTTGCTGGTCGCTGCTCGCAACCAGTATAAGCCGCCGGGCATCACCGTGTTGTTGGTGTTGATGGCGTCAGGCACATCAAGAGTGACGATGCCTGAGGTTAAAAATCCGTTGGTGGTATCTTTAACCACCTGTCCTGGGGTCATTTCAACCCATTGGTTGTCGGCCAAATAAAACCAATGTATGTCGGCCTCTTCGCCAGACCGTACCGAAACGGAATTATCGTCAAGGTGAAAAAATAAGTTAATACTGCCTTGTAATACCTGTGCCGACAACCCCATAAACAGGTTGCCATCGTAACCATAGCGAGGGAACAAGAAGCAGCGAGGTACCCGGTTGCCGTTTTGTGGTCTGGGGTATACCTGCTCAAAACCAAAGGGGTGAATATGCACCACGCCATGATCATCATTGCTACCGGTTGTAGCATTTAAATCAATCACCGCAGCGGCCCGGTAATCCAAAGAAAAGCGGCTGAGCATGGGGGTATACGGCAG
>JABSOG010001314.1 GCA_013216025.1 Algicola sp.
AGTTTTAGGTACGTCGATACTTATCAACAGCGGTGGTGTGTCCAGTTCAGCGCGCCAGCTTTCAAGCGTTGGCAGGCAGGATTGCTGAGTAACCACCACGGCCGCCGCTGTATCGTTGAGCATAAACTGACAACGAGCATCCGGTGCCTCAGTAGACATCGGCACATAAACACCACCCGCCTTGAAAATAGCCAAAATGCCGATCACCAAGGCGCTGCAGCGCTCGGTATACAAACCGATAAAAGTTCCCGCCCCAAGGGGTTGTTGATGTTTGACACCATAGCTTGCCCTGATATTTTCAGCGAGTTGATTGGCCCGTTGATTGAGCTGGGCGTAACTGAGCTGCTGATGTTCAAAAACCAAGGCAATGTTGTCGGGTGTTTTTTGCGCTTGGCGCTCAAACAGTCGATTGATCGTCTCTTGCGGATGTGCCACGTCCGGCTGCTGCCAGCCGGTAATGATACTGTCGCGCTCTGCTGCCGGCATCATCGAGAATTGATCAACCGGCAGCTGTGGATTATTAAGCCCCTGCGCGATTAAACCAAGCAAACGTTCGACCAGCAGTTCTGCCTCTGCGGCACTAAAATAACAGCGGTTATAGGTAATGCGCAGTTTCAGTGTCGAGTCGGCTTCTGAATCGAGCAAGCGAATCGACAGTGGCAACAGATCCTGGCTGCTGGTGACATAGCGACTTTCATGGCGGTTACCAGTGCCTTTGTCCAGCGCATCATAAACAACCTGGACATCCGGCAACAGGTTTTGCTCACCAGGCAACAAACGCGCCAAATGGCTGGAAGGAAACTGCCAGTGACGCATGCTGTTATTGACCCGACTTTTCACTTTTCCAAGCAGGGTTTCAAAGGTAGTACCCAATTCCACCTTAAAGGCAATGGGCAATACATTGATAAACATGCCAAGTACCCCCATAGCACCCTTACCTTGGCGGGCATGCACTGTGGTTACCATGGCGGTATCCTCAGTTTCAGTGGTTTTGGCAAAATACAATCCGCAAAATGCGGTGATCAGCACCAGTGGACTCAACTTGTGCGTCTGGCAGAATTGGAAAAAACCGTCGCTAAGCGCCTCAGACATTTGGCGTGTGGTTTCACCACTCATTGTCTTGTTTTCATTGCTCTGGTAGTAAGGCGTTAACCGCAAGATATCTCGGTTTTGGAAAAACTCGGTCCAATGGTTTTTGCTTCTCGTGTATTTTTTCGAATCGAGGTAATCTCTGGCACTTTGCACCATGGGTGCATATTGCTGGATGTCTGCCAACCATGTGGTCGGCGAATCGGTTTCAAGACAGCGGTAAACCTCATGGAGATGGCGATGCAACAGGTAAATAGCGACCCCGTCAATGATCAAATGATGCACCCTGGTGAACAAAAACAGGTTGTCCGGGTCCACGTTGACCAAAGTCAACTCAGCGGTTTCTCCACCAAGGTAATCCATCGGGCCATCTACTTGTTGCTGCATCCACTGCATTGCGCTGTCTAAAGGAGACTCATGGTGTGAAAAATCTCGTGTGTCAACACTGCCGCATTGGCTGTCACTGCCCTTTACCGCTTGGACCAGCAAGCCGTCATCTGCTTCACTGAACACCAATCTCAAAGCGTCTATATGCCGGTATAACAACCCCCAGGCTTGCTGCAACAACACCAAATCATAATGCTTATCGCAAACGGTGTACAAACCGGTATGGTAAATCGAACTTTCCGGGTGTAAAATTTGTTCAAAATAGATATTTTCCTGAGCTGGGTGAAGGGCAAACGATTGACTGTCGGCGGTTGAATCTAGTTCAAGATTGAGTTCTATCGGATTTGATACCATAGCTCTG
>JABSOG010001315.1 GCA_013216025.1 Algicola sp.
GCACAAGCTTACGCATAAAAGAAATATTCTCTAGCGGTACCACCAACGATTCTTTGCTTTTGACATCATAAAAGTAACCAAACCGAGTGGGGCTCAAAGCTAGGGTTTGAGCCCCCGTTTGCTGGTCGGGGTCTGACAAACGAACCTTATATTGGTCAAACTCACCGGCCTTTATTTCGTTGGCATTTCTAAACGCCAGCAACCAAAGCAGCACAGCGGTATAACAGCTCATTATTACAAACACACCGATTGGATCGGTATATTTCGGATAACAATATTTGTTGATGAAATTACCGTACCACTTGAATTTTTCTCGCGCTTTCTTATCCGTCTGAACGTAAAAAGCAGTGAACGCAACCAATCCAATAAAAACGCCAATACTGCGAGGCTCAAGAATCGACGCCAGCAAAAAATCACTCAAATCAGCAAACTTGATGATATTAATGCCGAACTCGTTATAGAAAAAATAGCTGTAAAGAACACCAATAAGGGTAATGATAAAATAACAAAACGTGAGCAACAGTGTTGGATTCTCACGGAAAAACGACTTTAACGAATTTAACATACGATAATTTATGCATTGTTTGTTGATGATTTAATATAACCAATATAAAGATCGGTTTCGCGTTATTTCACCGTTATTTCTCCCATAAAGGTGAGTTTTGTTAATAACCATTATTAAACCGGTCTGCACCTTACTACGACAAACAATGGACAACAATAACAAATCAAATTGATATCTAATCGACTTGCACAGGTAGGGCAAACTTAAACTGTCTGAGCTGGTCATTAAAAACGGCGATACCTTCATCAGGTAACTTGTCGGCGCAATGTTGTTCCAACGAGTCTCTCGCTTGACCATAGTCAGCCCAATCAATAGATGCTGTGTAGCATTGCAGCTGCCACAGTACTTTAACCAGTGTCCTAAACTGTCCATTTCTGGTTGCATTGCGTAAGCCATTCAAATAGCTGTCTCTATGTACGGTTGGTACGATCACTTTGTATTGACCGCTGCCATGGAGCTCAGCATTCATCATAACCCTTGATAACCTGCCATTGCCATCATCAAAAGGGTGACATTCAGCAATAAGGAATTGCATAAATATCGCTCTTGCAAGTCCTTCAGTAAGGCTCTGATAGATAGGAAATGCTTGTGCAAGGGTGCCCTCAACCTCATCAGGGCTGACGAAGAAACTGCTGCCTGCCTGATTTGCTTTTTGCTTGAAGTGTCCCGGTCGCTTATCCGGGCGCTCAAGCATCATAGAGAAATGACGTTCTTTTAAACACTCAATGAGTTCATCTGCTGTTTGAGGCGTATGACTCATTTGCTGATAATCACTCACTTGTTGATAAACAGCCAACACATCATGTGAGTCTGCATGACGGTTTTCAATATTGCGTTGCTGGAAAACGATTCTTTCAGCTTCTCCAATCTCAAACTCAGTACCTTCAATATAATTTGAAAAATAGCTTTCAAAAAATGCAAGGTTCATCCAGCCGAGTTTATTGTATTGGTACTTTACCGGCACTAAATCACAGCGATTAAGATAGTTGGCCAGTGTTTTAAATAACTGCAATCTATGGGTATCGAAAGGGACTTTTCGGGCATTGGCTAATCCAATATCAGTCAGTAGAATGCCTTTAGTGCTGTTCGTTGATAACAATGAACTAGCAATCTGATTTAACTTCTCTAGTTCTTTGTCAAACTCGCCGACTGCCAACACGAATGCTTTCGCATCATCCCTTATGGTGTTAAGAATGTGTTCACCAGAACGACGCAGCTCAATACATAACCGCTCTTCTACCCATGCCTGGCCTAACGACTTTTTAAGCTTG
>JABSOG010001316.1 GCA_013216025.1 Algicola sp.
GCCACCAAATCTTCGTTGAGCTTGGCGTAAGGCAAGTGTTTGATTGATATGCCCTGATCGTCCGATGCTTGCTGGCGGACTTTGTCGTCTTCGGTCAGTTGTATGTAGCGAGCACGGCCGCGCTTGTAGGCCGCTAGGTTTTTTATGTAATCAACATGGTTCATCGACAAAAACCGGCCCAGTTCGTAGGCGGCAGCATAACTGATGTCAAACATGCCGTCTTTGGCAAAATAACACAGCAATTTGTCGGCATCGGTGGCGCTGTAGGTTTGGTCGACTTTGCCCAGTTGTACATCCGACAACAGCACCTGACTGGCATCTCCCACTGTACACGGCGCAAATGGTCCACGGTACCAAGAGGCTGTGCTGTCACCAAGGCGAGTTTGATGAGGCAACCCGGTCAACCCGGCCTGCAAGCGGTTTTCAAAACCGCTGGCCGCAGTGATACTTTGCTGGGGCAGGCGCAACGAATCGGCGTTGATTGCACCGCTTTTCTCGGCAAAATTCATGGTGGCTGCCGTGCAGTTAAACCACCAGTCATGCAATACAATCAAACGAACGTACTGGTCATCACCCAAGGCACTGAGTGCAGTCTCATCATCAAACCTCTCGTCAAAATAGTGCTCTAAAGACACCAAACAGACAAAATTGCGCGTGCCTTTGACTTTTTGCTCAGGCGCGACATAACCCAAACGATTGGCCAGCATAACCGCTAATTCCCGCTTCAGGCTGAAACGACACAAGGCGTTATTTTCATCCACTTCAACCAAATATTCGCCGCACAGTTGGTCGGTGACCAACCAGCTTTTGCCCTTGGTGAGCACGCTAATGGCATGTGTTGAATCGGGTAAATCTTTGCTTTGCACCAAAGCGGTGATATCGTTGCTGTCGAATTTTGTCAGCAACGCCGCCTCTGGTGCCTTCACCAATACAGATTCAGGTTGCCAGCGGCGACGAACATGGGCCAATTGTTTTGTCTGCGCTTTGTTGTTGGCGAGTATTTTTTTTAACAGGCTGTTTTTAACATCCACTGTTTTGATATTTTTAACCTGCTCACCCAAGGTTGTGTCGTCTTTGAGGTTTTGTAATTGTGCTGGCGGAAAATAAGCGCCATCACTTAGTGAGTCCAACGGCAGTGTTTGCAACTTTTTGGCCCTTTGCGCTTCGATATCCGCTTCGTTGAGTACCAGCAAAAACAGCCAAGGTTCTTCAGTTTCTTGTGGATAGGCCGAACGAGCCCAAGGTAATGCCCCTTTTTTCAATGAGATATGAGGCAAGGTATCGGCATAATTGCCACTTTGCCCCGGCGGCGGATATTGGCCGTAAATGATATCTGGACCAATACTGACCCGCTCGCAACCCACTCGCACCTTGATTGAACCAGAGGGTTTAACTTGTGCCGTAGTGCCACCGGGCTCACCATATTTGTGTTGTACATCAAAAACATAATCGCCCGCTTCTAACTTAGGTTTGCGGTAATCGATAAACTGTAACTGGTCACTGCTCATTGATGGTTTCCTTTATGCTGCACTTTATGCAGCATGGGTTGAAGGTGTGCCAATGAAAGCGGCATCGAGATTATTTTGGGTGCGGCTGACATCAATGGTTTGGCTATCATCAGCAAAAACATCAAAAAAGGCCGCGATAGTCTTGCGCCGCTCAACCACATCAGCAGCAAGCAAGGTATCGCTGATGGTCTGGGCATTCTGCACGGCGTCATCATTGCTCACCCGGTTCAACGCTTCGCCCCATTGCCAGTAAGGGTCGTTTTCGACTACATCGGTAAATTTGAATTCATCGGCATCTACGGCTTCGGTGAAGCCCGGCGGTTTGCCC
>JABSOG010001317.1 GCA_013216025.1 Algicola sp.
ACCGTGCATTATCAATTCGGCAGACTCGTCAGAAGCGGTAAGAGAACATACCATCAACTTGGGTTACAGCTTTATCGGCAAACCGATTAAGGCGCTGGCTTTGAAACGATTGATGCGGCGTTTGATGGGGTGAGAGGTTAACCCCCCTTCAACCGCAACTGCTGAAAAGCAACCCCAAGCTGGGTGCGGTTGTTAACGCCGAATTTGGCCAATACCGCCGACACATGTTTTTTCACCGTGGTTTCTTGAATATTCAAATCATAAGCAATTTGCTTGTTCAAACGACCATTGGCAATCATTTCGAGTACGGTATATTGCTGTGGGGTCAATTGTGACAACTGTTCGGCGAGTTGACGATATTCTACATCTTCAGATGAATCATCTTGTAAATCAATGCCCGCAGGTAACCAGCTGTGGCCTTCGCGCACTTGGTTTACCGCATAAGCTATGGTGTTGAAATCGGCAGATTTGGGAATAAAAGCGCTGGCACCCAAGGCCAGCGCCTTGCGCATCATATCGGGGTTATCTTCTGATGAAACCATGACAACCGTCAGGTCGGGGTGGTGGTTTTGCAATAACGATAACCCGGTAAAACCATCGTTACCGGGCATATGCAAATCGAGAAAAACCAGTTCCAGTTCAGCCTGCTGTTTTATTACGTTCAACAACTCACCAAAGTTTTGTGCTTCGAGAATTTCATCATCCTCGGTGCAGGCCGCCAAGGCTTGACGCAAAGCGGTGCGAAATAGCGGGTGATCATCGGCGATCACAACTTTGGCTGTTGACATAATATCTCTCAAATAATGGCCTTGGTAAGGTGCGCTTGGCGCACCAATTTTAGAACCGGTAGCTAACGGTTAATGCCACTGTTCTTGGTTCACCATAATAACCGATCAAGGTATTATCACCACCCAATCCCGGTAAATAGTCACCGCTTTGTTCATCCAGCGTGACAAAACCGTAAGTGCCTACCAGATATTCCTTATTGCTGAGGTTTTTGAGGTGTAACCCGGCTTGCCAGTGGTCGTCGTTACTGAACCAGTTGAGGCTCAAGTTCGCCAGACCATAACCATCTTGGGTCAACAGGTTATCCAATACAATCAGCTCATACTTGCTGCGGTAATAATAGTTGCCGTTGAGCACAAAGCTGCCCAGGTCGTTTTCAAAGCTGTAATCAAAACCAATATTGGCGGTGTTTTTTGGCGTATTGGTGATTGAGTATCGGTCTGACAAATCATCAAAACCCGTGCCGTTGTAGGTTAGCGCTTCTTCGAACTCGGCATCAATATAACCCAGTGAAAAGTTAACGTTTAAATCAGCCGTGGCGGCATATTGAATTTCAATTTCAGCCCCGCTGGCTTTTGATTTGCCAATGTTGCCCAAACGTTGATCCAGATCACCGGGATTTTCGCCTGGTAAAACGGTCACAAACTGGCGGTCTTTATGGTCCAATTGAAACAGCGTGGCATTTAGCCTCAAATTGTCATTCCATTCGCTTTTAAAACCTACTTCAAATGAATCCACTACTTCCGGTGCTGCCGAAGGCTCAGCCGTGGTTGCTCGCGGGTTAAACGTGCCTGACTTGAAACCTTGTGAGTAACTGGCATACCACATCATATCGTTACTATGTTGATATTCGACACCAACCCGGGGTGTGAAACGTGACCATTGATCGCTGTCATCCAGTACTTTGGGTACATCTGCGTTGATGGCTTCTTCGTCCCGCACATAACCCGGCACCCAACCACTTTGTGGATATATGGTGGCATAAGTTACGCCGTTATAAACCACAGCATCTTTTTCTTCCTTGGTGAATCGAGCGCCTAATGTCATCGA
>JABSOG010001318.1 GCA_013216025.1 Algicola sp.
GCCGTGTAATTCAACCAGTTGTTTACTGACCGACAAACCTAACCCTGTGCCACTGTAGGCGCGTTGGGCATGCCCTTCAATTTGTTCAAACGAGTCGAACAGGGTGGAAAAGTGCTTTTTATCGATACCAATGCCGGTGTCGGTGACACTGATGGTTAACGTGTGCTCATCTTGTTTGGCAGTGACGGTGATCTTGCCTGATTCAGTGAATTTGATGGCATTGCCGACTAGATTATGGAGGATTTGTTGCAAGCGATTTTCATCGGCTTCTGCGCCAGGCAGGTCAATAGGTACTTCGTTGATTAATTCGAGGTTTTTGTTGGCCAAGAGAGTTCGTGACAGGGTTAAAACAACTTCGACCATGATGTAAAGGTCAACAAATTTGGTGTGTAGCGTCAAATTGCGGTTTTTCAGCTTCGAAAAATCCAGTACATCGTTGATCAGGTTTGACAGGCGTCTGCCACTGGACACTATCATAGACAGGTTGGTTATGCCTGATTTGGATTGTGGTCCGGCAACACCATCGATCAATGATTCAGCCAGGCCTATAATGCCATTAAGCGGCGTGCGCAGTTCGTGTGAGGTGTTGGCAAGAAATTCGTCTTTGAGTTTGTCTACTTGTTTTAGGCGCAGGTTTAGCGTTTCTTGATAAAGAACTTTTTTACGCTGACCATGAACAAAAGCCCACATTAAGCTGATAAAACACAGCGTATAAATCGAATAAGCCCACCAGGTTTTCCATGGTGGTGGCGTAACGGTGATTTTTAGCGATTTGCCCTGTTCATTCCAGTAACCATGATGATTACTGGCTTTAATGCGCAGGGTGTAATCTCCTGCGGCTAAATTGGTATAAGTTGCTCGGCGATTTTTGGCATCTGTATAAATCCAGTCTTTGTCTTGGCCTTGTAGTTGGTAGGCGAATTGGTTTTTTTGTGGGTTGGAAAAATGCAATGCGGCGAATTCGAAGGTGATGAGGTTTTGCCGATAAGAAAGGACCAGTTGATTCAATGCATCAATGGATTTAGGTAGGGTGAACAAAGGATAAGGGTTTTTGTCAGCCGCTGTTTTTATCGGCACTGATTGATTGGCCAGCAAAAAATCAGTGAGTACCACATCAGGCACTTGGATGTTGTCTTGAATATCCTTAGGATGGAACCAATTAAAACCGTTAATACCGCCAAAAAACAAGGCGCCATCGGTACTTTTAAAATAAGCACCATGATTGAATTCATTGCTTTGCAAACCATCGTTGGCATTATAGTTTTTAAACGTCTCGGTGACTGGGTTGAACTTTGACAGACCCTTGTTGGTGCCTATCCATAGCTGTCTTTGGTCATCTTCAAGTATGCTATGCACTGCGTCGCTGCTAATACCGTCAACTTCTCTGTAGTGGATAAAGGTGTTGGTCTTGGCGTCGAACTTGTTCAATCCGCTGCCAAAAGTGCCTACCCAAAGTATGCCCTGTGCGTCTTCAACGATGCATGAGACTCTATTATGGCTCAAGCTCTGTGGGTTTGATGGTTGGTGTTGGAATGACTCAAATTGCTGTGTTTGAGCGTCAAACCGGTTGAGTCCACCATCAGTACCAATCCACAGTGTGCCATTGGAGTCTTCATATAGTGCTCGAATGGTGTTGTTACTCAGGCTGTGAGGGTTGGTCACCGCATGTCGATAATGAATGAAACTTTGGCTTTTAGGCTGGTACAGGTCAAGACCACCACTGTTGGTGCCAATCCATAAATTGTTGTGGCTATCAATAAAGTTGATGTCGCAAACGCCAACATTGAAAAAGTAAAGCAAGATTTAGCCAATGAGGACTTGGTGGTTGAAGACTG
>JABSOG010000131.1 GCA_013216025.1 Algicola sp.
GGTTAAACAATACGAAGCGGGCATACTGCGCGAACTGTTTCCGTCTTTTCCCAGCTCACGACAATTGGCCAAACGCTTAGGTTTGAGTCACACTGCGGTGGCAAATAAATTGCGTGAATATGGGATCAGCAAAAAATCGATGAGTCCAGCGCGGTAACTCCTGCCAAGGACGTGTTAGAAACAATCAATGAAGGTAGAACAATGAAATTATACGGTTACTGGCGCTCTACAGCTGCTTACCGGGTGCGTATTGCTTTGGCATTGAAAGGCATTGAGTTTGACAATATCTCGGTGCATTTGGTTAAAGATGGCGGCGAGCAGTTTAAGCCAGATTATGTCGCGCTTAACCCGGCTAAATTGGTACCAACGCTGGTTGACGGCGATGTGGTCTTGAATCAGTCGATGGCGATTGTGGAATATCTTGAAGACAAATATGACAACAATCCGCTGTTGCCAAGCAACATTGGTGACAAGGCGTTGGTCCGGGCATTGGCGCAGGATATCGGCTGTGATATCCATCCGCTTAATAACCTGCGGATATTAAAGTACTTAAAAGGTGAGCTTGGCGTGACAGACGAGGCCAAAGACCAGTGGTACGCACATTGGATCCAAACCGGTTTTGCCGCACTTGAAGAGAAACTGACTAAAACCGCCGGTAAATACTGTTTTGGCGATACGGTCACACTGGCCGACTTGTGTTTAATCCCTCAGCTATATAATGCCCATCGGTTTAATGTGCCTTTGGATGACTTCCCACGTATTCGCCAGATTGAGGCGAATTGTGGTGAGCTTGCGGGCTTTATTGCTGCTGCGCCTGAGAGTCAGCCTGACGCGACTTAGTCTCGATTAAAAAGGTACGGTGGCTTCGTTAGGGGCTGGTGGTACGGAGGCTAGCTATGGGGGTGTGGGGCTTCGTTAGGAGCTGGAGGAGCTGGAGGAACGGAGGCTAGGCAATGGGGTCAAAGCATTTGATTTTGTCGAACAAAAAAAGATTTTAGTTCGACATAATCAAAAGCACTGACCCCGGCTGGAGATGGCTGGTAGTTTTTTCTTAAAAGGCCGTAGGCCGTCCCATCTCTAGCTGTACCTATGGCGAATGGTGCAACTCTCAACAATACTATGGCAAATGTCTTACGCAACGACGCTTTATTCTCCGCTTTTTTATTTTTTTGCAAACTCTATACTTAACCACAGTTAAAACACACCCAGACACACAACAAACACTGAGGAATAAAAAATGGACGCAAGCACTAGAGTAGAGTTGGTACACGATGCAGTAAAACGTTTGGTTGGTACCCCGGCAATGGACAATGTATTGAGATTTTATGCCCGTACCCATATCCATAGTGATATGGAACGTTATGTTTTGAACGAAATACAAGACCACAAACGTCGCTGTAACAGCCCACGTTAATAACCTCTTCAGTTTACAGTACTGATTGCACACATTATGGCAACCCTCATCGGTTGCCGTGCTTCCTTTTTTAAACCTGATTTATCACTCCCCCCTTATTCCTTCAAATAGCACCTTCACATTCGGCTCGAAAATCCCCCAAGCTTGGCTATACTCATTATCTTTTACCCTATATTACCGCAGATTTACCTTGTTTATTACGGGGTTGTATTATAAATCGGATTTTTACTTGTCAATAGCGGAACTTGGTTGCTACGCTATTTTTTACCGCAAAGCAAATGCTTTTACGTGCAAATGCAAAAACAGCCAATAATTATGCGGGTTACCTTGCAATGCCGTTTACGTAAAGGTAAGGTTGCGGCTGATTTTTAACGGTTAAACCGATCTGGCATATTGACCTGATCAGACAATTCTTTCGTTGAGTTCAAAATACTCATACAAATCATCGCCTTAATTTTAAATTTGAAGAGATGTATATGTTAAATCCAAATAACGTGACTGTATCGGTGGTTAATCAACCACATTTTATCGAAAACGGTGCACTTGAAATTCCGATGTACCAAGTCTTAAATGAGCAAGGCGATGTTATCGAAGGGGCCCAAGTGCCTGACATTGATAAAGAAACCGCGCTTAGAATTTTTGATACGATGCAATTTGTTCGTGTTTTAGATGATCGAATGATCGCAGCCCAGCGTCAGGGGCGCATCAGTTTTTACATGCAGTGTCTAGGTGAAGAAGCCGCCATCACTGCCAGTGCAGCAGCCTTGGGTGATACCGATATGATCATGAGTCAATATCGCGAACACGCGGCATTGCACTATCGTGGTTTTAAGCTCGAGCAGTTCATGAACCAGATGTTCTCTAATGAAAAGGACTTGGGCAAGGGTCGTCAGATGCCGATTCACTATGGTTGCAAAGAATTGTACTTTGCTACCGTTTCTTCTCCTTTGGCAACACAAATACCTCAGGCCACCGGTTATGCCTATGGGCAAAAGCTGGCTGGCAAAAAAGAATGTACGCTGTGTTACTTTGGTGAAGGTGCTGCTTCTGAAGGTGACTTTCACGCCGGTTTGAATATGGCGGCAGTTCACAAGGTCCCTTGTATCTTCTTCTGTCGTAACAACGGTTATGCGATCTCTACTCCGGCTTCTGAGCAATTTGCCGGTGATGGTATTGCCAGTCGCGGCTTGGGTTATGGTATAAAAACCATTCGTGTTGATGGCTCTGATGCCTTAGCTGTTTATCATGCCACTCAATTGGCTCGTAAAACGGCGGTAGAAGATAATGCGCCGGTACTTATTGAGTCTTGTGCTTATCGTTTGGGTGGTCATTCTACCTCGGATGACCCATCGGGTTATCGAAGCAAGGATGAAGAAAAGCAATTTGGTTCTAGCGATCCATTAGTTAAGTTCAAGCATTGGTTAGAGCAAAAAGGCTGGTTGGACGCACAGGACGAGCAAGTTAAGCTTGAAGAGCTGCGCAAAGAGATATTGGCTGCGGTAAAAGTGGCAGAGGTGATTGACAAGCCTGTTTTTGAAGAGATGTTCACCGATGTTTATGCCGAGATGACGCCACACCTGTTAGAACAGATGAATGAACTCAAAGCACACATCAAAAAATACCCGGAAGCTTATCCGGTGACCTCAGGGAGAATTGTCTAATGGCCAGAATTAACATGTTGCAGGCGATCAACAGCGCGCTTGACATTACCTTAGCAGAGCATGACAACGCGGTTGTGTTTGGTGAAGATGTGGGCATATTTGGCGGGGTTTTTCGCGCCACCAGTCACCTTCAAGAAAAATTTGGTCGTGATCGTTGTTTTAACACCCCCTTGGTAGAGCAGGGTATTATCGGTTTTGCCAATGGTTTGGCGGCTCAAGGTTCAATAGCCATTGCTGAAATTCAGTTTGCCGATTACATCTTTCCGGCATTTGACCAAATCGTTAACGAAACGGCCAAATTCCGCTATCGCTCGGGCAACGAATTTAACGTGGGTTCATTGGTTATCCGTACGCCTTACGGCGGTGGTATTGCCGGTGGTCTTTATCACTCACAATCACCCGAAGCTTATTTTGCCCACACTCCGGGCGTTAAGGTTGTGGTGCCACGAAACGCCTATCAAGCCAAAGGTTTGTTGTTGGCAGCGCTTAAAGAGCCGGATCCAGTGATATTCTTTGAGCCAAAAAGATTATACCGAGCTTCAGTTGGTGAAGTGCCTGAGGGTAGCTACGAGTTACCACTGGGCAAAGCTGAAATCGTCAAAAATGGCGAACAGGTCACCGTATTGGCTTGGGGCGCACAAATGGAGATCATCGAAAAAGCGGTTGAAATGGCCGAAAAAGACGGTATCTCATGTGAAGTGATTGATTTGCGTACCATTGCCCCTTGGGACTTTGAGACTGTTGTTCAGTCAGTGTTAAAAACCGGCCGTTTGGTGATTAACCACGAAGCACCGCTAAGCTGTGGTTTTGGCGCAGAGATTGCTGCCACCGTACAAGAAAAATGTTTCTTGTATCTTGAATCACCCATCATACGGGTTTGTGGACCGGATACACCGTTCCCATTGATTCATGAAAAAGAATATATGCCAGATCATCTTAAAACGTACGAAGCGATCAAACGCTCAGTCAACTACTAGGAGTTATTATGTCAACAGATTTTATTTTACCTGACATTGGCGAAGGAATTGTTGAGTGTGAAGTGGTCGATTGGTTGATTGCCGCAGGCGACACCGTTGCCGAAGACCAACCTGTTGTGGATGTTATGACTGACAAAGCACTGGTACAAATTCCGTCAATGTATTCGGGCGTGGTAGACGAGCTGTATTATGAAAAAGGCGATATCGCCAAAGTTCATGCGCCATTGTTTTCGATTATTCAAGCCGGGGATGTCAGCAGCAATGCTGCCCCAGTTGAACCCGCAGCAGAATCGGTCGAAACACCGGCTGTTGTTGAGCCGCCAGGTCCTGCCAAAGCGCATATCGAAGACTTTATCTTGCCGGATATCGGTGAAGGTATCATCGAATGTGAAGTGGTCGAATGGTTGGTTGGTGAAGGTGATTTGATCAAAGAAGATCAGCCCGTGTGTGATGTTATGACTGACAAAGCGCTGGTGCAAATTCCTTCAAAATACAACGGCAAAGTGGTTCGTTTGTATTACCAACAAGGCGAAACCGCGATTGTACACAAACCGCTGTTTGCTATTCATGTTAAATCCGATGAGCATGTTGAATCACTTAAAGCCACTTCGGCGGTAAGTACGCAAACCGTAGCGCCAGTGTCTGTTGCGCCTGTTGTAGCGGCCAGTCAGGCGGTAGCGCCAGTGGTTGCTCCTGTTGTTGTCCCTGTCGTTATAAATAATGGCAAAGCGGTTGCATCACCTGCGGTACGTCGTTTGGCCCGTGAAAAAGGTATCGACATCACCCAGATTGCCGGTTCAGGAAAAAAAGGTCGAGTTTACAAACAAGACTTAGAAAGTGTGGGTAATCAAGCCTCTGCGCCTGCAGCAGCTCTTGTAACAGAAAGTGCCAAGACTCAGGCACCTGTGGCAGCAGCGAAAGCGGCACCGGCAATAACTTCTACAAAATTAATCGCTTCTCGTGTTGTGCCGGTTCGTGGCATACAGGCGGCCATGGCTAGAGCGATGACCGATTCAGTGAGAACCATTCCGCATTTCACTTATTGTGATGAAGTGGACATGACCAAACTGATTGCTTTACGCAGCAAGTTAAAAGAAAAGTACGCCAAGCAGAACATCAAATTGACCATGATGCCGTTCTTTATGAAGTCTATTTCGTTGGCGCTTAAAGAAAACCCAGTGGTTAATTCACAGCCCAATGAAGATTGTACAGAGATCACTTATTATGACGATCACAACATCGGCATGGCAGTGGATTCAAAGCATGGTTTATTGGTGCCTAATGTTAAACAGTGTCAAGACAAAAGCATTATTGAAATAGCGGAAGAGGTGACCCGTTTAACGCTTGCTGCCCGCGAAGGTCGTGTTAATCCAAATGATTTGCGTGCCGGCACTATCACTATTTCGAACATTGGTGCGATTGGTGGCACGATGGCAACGCCTATCATCAACAAGCCACAAGTGGCAATTGTTGCCTTGGGTAAGTTGCAAAAGTTGCCGCGATTCAACGACAAAGGTGAAGTTGAAGCACGCAGCATTATGCAAATAAGTTGGTCGGGCGACCACCGAGTTATCGACGGCGGCACCTTTGCACGATTCGTTAATCTGTGGAAAAACTATCTGGAAGAGCCTACCGATATGCTGGTAGCTATGTCCTGATTTAGCAGCAAGCTGCTAAATATGGCCACTGCGTGGCGGTATTACGGGATGATAGAGCAATAAAAAGGCAGCCAATGGGCTGCCTTTTTTGTTTATGCAATACCAATAAGCGAACAACAAAAAAGACGACCCGTAGGTCGCCTTGTTTGGTGTTATTAAATGGCCGCCGTTAAGCCGAAGGCAGGCGGACATTTACGCGGCATGGCGCTGCACAAAGCTAGAGCGGGTGGTATTCAAGCCATGTATTAGCTTTAAAATGCGAGACTGGTAAAAGTTCTTGTTGAAACCGCGTTTGCTATTGGGCAACAGTACAGCAAAGTTCAACAATTTTTTCTTCAACCATTCGGTATCGGCATCGTTTTTGGTCATATTCACTTCTTTAGAAATGGTAATGGCGATGCGGTTGGCCAGCTTTTCCATTCTTTTGGTGTTTTCTTCAGTGACTGGCTGGTCGACAAAGTAGTTATTGATGATTTCGTACAGGTTGTTGACATGCATGGGGCGAATAATGCGTTGCATGGAGAACAAATCCAGTGTGGTCTTGTAGGATGTTTTAACGGCAATAATACGTCTGGCATATTCATCTTGTCTTTTAGCCAAGGCATTGCTGCGTTGTTTGTTAAGAACACAACATATGATACTAAGTACGGCTACTGCGGGAATAATGATGTACAACATTAAATCAATCATAAAATACTCCTTCAACTCGTTGATAATTTTTCATTTTATTGCTCACTTACTATTTAACGGCCAGGTGTCAAAAAACCTTAGATATTATTTTTAAGCATGAGGTGTGCCAAGTTTTAGTTGTGTGCGGGGGTTGTGATGGTCGTCGCTGTCGCGACGAGGGGGGGGTTGCAAAAGCCTGAAAAGGGTGGCGTAGGGGCTGGCCCCGTCCACGCCCTTGTATGGGATGTCAATAAACTGGGGCAAGGGCGCGCACGGGGGCGGCCCCTACGGCGGATTATTCCGCTGCCATCAATTCAACCTGATTATCGCCAAGGTTTCGGTCGATGGTCATTATCTGCGGATCTATCACCACAAATGCCGGCTCTGAATCGACGATAATCTCAACGGTTGATTGGTTTTTGTCAAACTCGTATGGCTGACTATGCAAAACCTCTTGAGCGGTTGCGTATCTTGGCAATGCCTCATAAACAGCGATTGTTATGGGCCGTCCTGCCGGTTCAACCTCAAAAGTTGAAGGTGATGAATAGCGCCGCTTTTCGGTGGTGACATTTAACGTAATTTTGAATCGGCCATCGGGCAGTTTATTGACCACCGCGCGTTCTATCTTGTTGTTAAAGATGACCACCGATTTGAACCAGTCGTCTATTTGGGCGTAATGCGCCGGTTGGGCCATTTGTTTGATATGGCGTATCAAATCCAGTGAGGTTGCCGGATTTTGACGGTCACCAACCTTTTCTGCCATCAGGTTGGCTAATGCCTGGTTGATATTAGCTTCGCCCATCAGTTCGGTTAACGACAAAAAGACCACAGCGCCTTTCTTGTAGCGCAAATATCGTTGGTTGATTAATTTATGCAACGGTACTTCGCCCAAGGTGTCGCCACTGCGGCCATTGAGGTAATCGGCCATCGCCGTGCGTTTAAACTGCTTGATAAACGACTCGCCGTACATTTTTTTCATTACCATTAAAGAGGCATATTCGGCGACACTTTCTATCACCAGATTTTGTCCTTCGACTAATGCGGCATCCAGTTGGTGACCGAACCATTGATGGGCGACCTCGTGAGCGGTGATCTGCGAAACCATGTCGAGGGTGTCGGGATTACTATAATCACCAATAAACCCCGCTTTTTCTGAAAATGCCACCATACCAGGATACGCACGAGCGAAACCTCGGTACGGTATCTCGACAAATTGCAGTTGTTGGTGGCCGTAAGGCGAGAAGTTTTTTTCGAAATAGGCCAGTGAGACTTTAGCAGCATTGGCTATCCGTTTTAAGTTATAGTGGTGTCTTGGGTCGTGATAGATATTGATTTCTACCTCGTTGTACTGGTCTTGATAGCGCTCATATTTGCCCGACACTAAACCGAAGGTGTTGCGTATCGGTTGGCTCGTACGGTAATGAAAGTAGGCTCTTCCGCCCTCGTGCCACTGCTTGAGCAGCTTGCCTGGTGTGATCACGGTTTGTCCGGCTATCGTCGAAGCCACCACTTCATAGTTGATAAGGCTTTCACCGTGAACTGAACGAGTAGACTCGTTATTATACACAGGCAGCTTAGGTATTTGACTGCCCAGCCCCAACTCGCGTTTTTGTCGCTCTGTGCTGTTTGAAATTTCGTTACCTGAGTTGTAGCCTAAATATGGCAAGGTATCGCTATTGTGCAAAAATGAGCCATTGTCGACCACAGACACGTCATCCGCGGTGTTTTTGAACCCTTGATTGGCGTGGTTGAGTGTATAGTCGACTTTTATTCTGCCACCGACTGCCATGGGGTCATTCAAATCAAACAGGTGAGTGCCAAGCCGTTCATTGGCTTTGGCCAAGGTTACGCCTGCTATTTTAAACGTCACTTTTACCCGAGCATCGGGGATGGTTAGTAGCAGTTGTTCTATGGGTTTATCAGTTTGATTTTCTAGCCAATAGTGACCTTTAATATGGCTGCTTCTTTGGTGAGGAAATATATCGACAGCCAAATGGATATCGGTGATCTGAGGCATGGGCAAAGATGAGAATGGCCTGATTTGTTGCTCATAATCTTGTTGCCAGTCGAGCCTGTCAGTTTCGGTCACAAAGGCGTTGACGACATTGGTGTTGTAAAAAATGTAACTGCCTGTCGAGATCAGCAAAATAACCGCTCCCACGAGGGCTTGTTGTCCGCCTTTACCCCAAACCATGGGCAACCTTTTTATTCTTTCACCGATGCTCTGCGCCGTGCCACGCTGCCATAAACCATAACTCAACATCATCAGTATCACCGTGGCTATCGACCAATATAAGCTGAACCAGTTTACTGCGGTCATCAAGTGACCGAAGCCATTCAATTGCGAGTGGATTTTAGGCCCAGTTCCGGCAAATAACATCAGGTTGTGCTCTAAGCCCAAAATGGCGGCCGCATCGGTGGTGAATATGGCCACAACGGCTGCACTTATCAACAAACCCAGGTATTTGTTATTCGACAGGTTTTGAATAAACAAACACAACATACCCAATTGAAACAACGGTAAACCAAACAGGTAATAAGTGTAGAGATACAGCATCCCGTCAAATTGCTCGAAACCACGCGATAGTTGGTAAATCATGCCCACCAGATTGCTTACTGTGCCGAGCAATACAATCATCAACGCCAAGGTGGCCGATTTGGCCAAAAACAGGGATAAGTTGGTTGCCGGTGTGGCATCAATTAAGGGCGCAAGGCGACTGTCTCTATCACGCCAAACCAATTCGGCGGCATAATAAATCACCACCAACGGACCAAAAATAGCTAGACCTCGGAAGATAAACCCTAGCAAGATGCCTGTATGGGGGAACAGTGGTCCAATGGGGCCATTGCTTATCTGGTTGATAATTTGTGATGCGACCAGCACAGCCGTTAATAACAATAAAGACAAAAACGGTGAACTTTTAATGATGGCCTGACTTTGCAGTTTAAAATCATGCCAAAAACACAGCCATAGACTGACGCCTTGTGAACTATCGACGGGCCTATAGGGCTGTTTAATGCCTTGTTCTTTTTCTTTTACTTCTGGAGCGTTCTTTTTGACTTTTCTTTTGCCCGAGGCAAAACGTCGAGTCACACTGAAGTGGTAACTCAAAAAGAGCAATAATCCAGAAAACCCCAACCATAACAATCTGTTCAGCATAAACGTGCCGGAAAATGCCATCAACCGAGTATTTTTTTCGGCGCCGGTCCAGTCAGCTGCCTGATGAAACAAATTGGCGATGGCATAGGGGTCGAGCAAGGCAATCAATGTCATTTTTGCCTCGCTCACTTGCGCCGAGCGGCCCATGGTCGGCGAATCAAAGACCAAGGACCCGACCAAGTATAAAACCAACACTAAAACCCCAGACAAAAAGGTCAAACTTTGTGAACGAGTCACCGTTGCGGTGAAATAGACAACGGCTGAAACTAGCAAAATATTGGGTAAAGCGAATGTCAACAGCGGCCATAAGTAGTAACTCAGCACAAACGGTCCCATTTCGCTGGCGGGTCCATCTCTGAATAGAAAACCTACGGCAATGCACAATATACCCAACACAAAAATGGTTGTAGACAATGAGATGTAGCTTAGAAACCGGCTGGTATGTAACTTCAATGGTGACACCGGGGCCGCGCCAACCAATTCGGTCATTTTGGCATCGGTATCTCTCAGTGCCGCGTTGCCACACAACAAAGCGACAAAAAAAGTTGCCAATAATGACAGGTTGGCCACCGCATAAGTGAGGTTATAGGCCGAATTGACAAAGCTGGTCGGGTTTACCGCCACTTTGGCGCCATAACCAATCCCCATTAAAGCAAACATGACCAGCGCGACGATGAATACCCGTTGGCGGATTTGGTAATAAAACTCGAACTTTAGTAGTTGGCTTAACATGTGGCCTCCTCAATCGACAACGCGTTTAAGGTTGAAAAATAGACATCTTCTAATGACGCGTTAACCTGGGTAAAGTCGTTGTCTGGCGGGTTATCGGCCAATACGTGGATATTAACTTTGCCGCTAAACAATTGGGTCGACAGCACATTGAAGTTTTGTTGGTACTGCGGCAAATCTGCGCTACTGATGGATTTTAACCAAACCCGGTTTTTCAAATTGGCGACCAGTGTGGCAGGCGATCCTTGCTGCTGGATTTGGCCCTGCGCCAAAATTGCCATGTCGGGACACAGACTTTGCACGTCATCAACGATATGGGTCGACAAAATCACCACCACGTTTTCGCCAATTTCACACAAAAGGTTGTTAAAACGGTTACGTTCAAGTGGATCCAATCCCGCTGTCGGTTCATCAACGATGATCAGCTTTGGGTCGCCCAGCAGCGCCTGTGCAATGCCAAATCGCTGGCGCATACCGCCTGAAAAAGTGGCCACATCGTTGTGTCTGTGTTGATATAAATTGGTTTGATGCAGCAACGCAATCACTTGAGCTTCGCGCTGTGATTTATTGTTTATCCCTTTTAGCACCGCCAGATAATCCAACAATTTAAGCGCCGATGTTTTGGCATAAACACCAAACTCCTGTGGTAAATAACCCAGTTGTTGGCGCAATAGTTGGGGCTGGGCCAACACATCAACACCGTTAAATTCGATGCTGCCGCTGTCGGGAGTTTGCAGACTGGCCAAAGTGCGCATCAAACTGGATTTACCGGCGCCGTTGGGGCCAAGCAAACCAAACATGCCCTTTTGAATAGTTAAATCGATATTACACAGCGCCTTAACGCCATTGCCATAGGTTTTGTTGAGGCTTTTAATCATTAACATAGTCATTTTCCTTTATAAGGTCGAGATGAGGCCTACTTGGTGAAAAGCATAGAAATTATTGGGTGTTGGGGAGTAGGGGTGTGCGCTATTTACTATGTGCTGTTTTGCACTTCAGGCGTGGTGTTTTTAAAGGGTCGATAAATCAATAGTAAAGTGAGTAAACCGATGACACCTGTCAGCGTATTTATCGCCAACCAGCAGAGTCGCTCTTTTTTGGTCATGGCCAGTTTGTCAACCAACCGATGGGTTAACCACAGTGACATCAGGCAAACTAAAATCATCAGCCACAACACCGGTTTTTGTGGTTGAAAACCATTGGCAAAACGGTTGGGGTTTTGCTCGACCAGCAAAGTATTCAAACCCGCCAACAGCGGTGACATAATAAAGTGGCGTAATTGGTAAGTTAATGGCCAGCCGGATTCAAATTCGATGATTCTGTCGATAAGGGTTTTGCCATGAGCATCAATCTCGATAATCTGTGCAAAAGGCAATCCGTTTTCACTGAGTATTTGTGGCTGATAAACTATTGCTATCAAAGTTTCTGCTGAGTCATAAAAGACGTCAATTGAGCTTATTTTGTCCCCGCCTGCTTTGAGCGTAATGGCAAAGGTGCTCGAAACCGTCAATTGATTGTTATTCAGCGCCAATGTGTCACGCTTATCGTCTGTGGGTAAAACCGCATTGCCCTTAAAATACGTGATCTCGTGAGCGTTATTAAAAGGATACTGATAGACGAAATTTGGTAACAACTGGGCACTCATGTCTGGGTTTTGCGCGATATCGCGATTGAGCAACAATTGAACACGTTGTTCGCGAGGTACGCGGCTAATTTGCTGATAGCTGCCATCAGACCAATAAGTCATCCAGTCGCCCTTGTGTTTGTCATCAAACAGATTTATCGACAGTTGGTAAATCAGAGCAAAAGCAAAAGACAAAACAAGCATGCAGACTAGCTGTAACGGCATCGATAAAAGCACGGCCTGCGATAACGAGTCAATCTTACGGGTTTCACTGGCGCTGAACATCCGCCGATTGAGCATAAACAACGCCAGGCAAAGTAACATCAGTGCAATCGAACCAATGCCGACAAATACCATAAACAGGGGCAACAGCACTATTAAAGCACCCACCAAAATTTGAGTCTGATGTTTTAGCAATCCTGCGAGGTAACAGCAAAAACACAATACGGTGATGTCGAAGAAAACGTTGAGATGGCCCAGCGTCACACTCTGGAACCACCACAGCGCGCCACCAACAATAACAACCAACGGCAACACAAACGCCAACGTAAAACTGGCCATTGCCGCAGCAACAACCCCATTACAAATAGCGACGGGGGCGATTGGCCTATGAAACAAAAATGCCCGCTGATTGGGCTGATTCAGTAAGCTGCCTTGATGAATGCCCGTTAACGTTGCCGCCACAGCGTATATAATCGTCACGATAAAAAGGCCTTGTCCGCTGAGCAAGAATGCGGGTAATCGCTCACCAACCAGCAGCAAAATCAACAAGTTCAAACCCAAACAACGTATTGTTAGTGGTTTAAGACGTAAAAACTCGGCATGAATCAATGCTTTCATCAGACTTCTCCTGCCAGTTTGACGCGAGTGGTAGTGGTGTTAGTCAAAGCTGCAACGGCCTTGGCAAAGTTGGGCTGTATTTGTTGTACTTCGGCCGCCGTGTTTTGGTTAAAAAAGTCGGTTAAGTCGCCTGCAAAGCTATTGACGCTAAAATAGTAAACATCATCCATCAAACGTGATGACAATAAGCCAGGCACTGTACTGAGCTGTTTAAACGGACTATCAAAGCAAACACGCCAGTGTGATACCTGATTGATTATGTGATTGACGTCTCCTTGAGCGACCAACTTGCCATTGTTTAGTACCACGACATTGTCTGCAATGCGCTCCAACTCTTCACTACGATGAGTACAATACAATATGGTGTGCTTTTCGAAGTAATCGTTTGTTAGTAGCATATCAAACACAAATTGTTGACTGGACATATCTAGCCCTGCTGTGGGTTCGTCTAAAATCAGCAGTTTTGGCTTTTGCGCCATTGTCAGCGCCAAATTGACACTGGTTTTTTGACCTCGGCTCAGTTGTCCCACATGGTGTTTTTGATTCACGTCAATGGACGCAATAATCTGTTCAAACAAGGCCTGATCCCAATCAACAAAATGTGCCTTTTGCAATTGGGCGAGTTGGCTGATGTTCAAATGTTCAGGCAATTGATAATCGGCATTGATGTAGCCAATAGCGGTGCGTAGGGCTGGTTTGATGGTTTGACTGTCGCAGTGCATTATCTGGCTCGAACCACTGTCTGCACTAGACAAACCCAACAATATTTTGAGTAACGTGGACTTGCCAGCACCGTTGTTGCCAACGATACCGTGGACCAACCCGGGTTCAAGTTGCAAGGTCAAATTATCAAGCACCTTTTTATCTGCATAGGATTTGGTCAACTGGTGTGTTTCGACGATAAATTCACTCATGGGTTAATCCTCTTGACCTTGACGGTTGAATTTGTCCAACTTGTGGTTCAATCGGTTGGTCAGTTGTTCGGTGCTGAAATCGAGTCCTATGATGTGATTCATAAAAATATCAAGCGCCTCATCCAGTTGCTCAAGTTGTTGCGCTTCGCTTAAGATCACTTGTGGTTCACAAACAAACAACCCCAGTCCCTTTCTGGCTTGGGTTAACCCCAATTCGGTCAACTTGGCATAAGCCCGTGCAATGGTTTTACTGTTGAGGGACAGCTGAAAAGCTAGGTCACGCACACTCGGCAATTTATCACCGGCAACAAGCTGCCCGCTCGCTATCTTGACGCGAAATTGATCGAGTATTTGGTCGGCCATCGGTTTGGCACTACCGGTTTCAATTTGGATCATCTGGTCCTATATAATCTGTCAATGTCACTTGGGTATAGTCGTCACCGTTGAGGTGACCCCCTATCATGGGTGAACCCACCGTATGGGCACCATAAGGTATTTGGGGGG
>JABSOG010001319.1 GCA_013216025.1 Algicola sp.
AACCCGTATCCGCACCCCATCTTTTGCCCATTTGCAGATGATCCCGCCGATGGCCAAAGGGTTAATGATTGCAGATTTGATCACCATTATTGCCAGTATCGACTTTGTCATGGCCGACGTGGACAGGTAGGAGATAGACATTGCCACAGTTAATAACACCAGACTTACACATTAAACCAGAGCATAAAAGCAAACCGGGGCAGCACCCCATCATCCCAACCAACGAAACGGTTGAGCTGAGCGAATCAGAAATAAAGCAAATTGACGATGCCCTGCACCACGTCCCATTTCCTAGTGGTGCCTCTATTGATGCTTTAAAAATCATTCAACAGCACCGAGGTTGGGTCAGCGATGCTTGCCTCAAAGCGTTGTCAGCACATATGAAAGTCTCGACCGCCGACCTCGATGGTGTTGCCACTTTTTATAACCTGATTTTCAGGCAGCCTGTGGGCAAAGTGGTCTTACACCCTTGCGATGGCATCAGCTGCGATTTAATGGGCGGTAAAAAAGTCCGTAAATGCCTCAGCAAAAAGCTCGGTATAGGCGATGGCCAAACCACCAAAGACAACCAGTTCACGCTCATCCCTCTGCCATGCCTCGGCGCCTGTGACAAAGCCCCGGTAATGATAGCCAGCGAAAAACTTTTTGAATTGATGGATGAAAATTCAGTGCCTGATATCTTAGAAGAATTGGGAGCTAAGAAATGAGTGAACAACCCTTACAAGAAGCCCCCAACAACCCGATAACCCGTTTCATCACCGACGATGAAAACTGCTGGACACTCGAACAATATCAATCACATGGCGGTTACGATGGCCTGAAAAAAGCACTATTGATGACCTCACCAGAAGTGCTGGAGACAATCAAACAATCTAACCTGCGTGGCCGTGGCGGCGCAGGATTTCCAACCGGCTTAAAGTGGAGTTTTGTACCACAAGGCGAAGATTCCTCCAGCCCAAAATACATGATCGTCAACGCTGACGAAATGGAACCTGGCGCATTTAAAGACCGCTGGTTACTCGAAAAATCGCCTCACCAAATTCTCGAAGGACTGATTGTCGGCGGATACACCCTAAAAGCCAATATCGGTTACGTGTTTATTCGCGGCGACTATTACCTCGCCATCGAACGCATCGAAAAAGCCATTCAAGCGTGTTATGACAACGGCCTGCTCGGCAAAAACATTCTCGGCAGCGGTTTTGATTACGACATTCACATTCATACCAGCGCCGGACGGTATATTTGCGGCGAAGAAACCGCACTGATTAATTCACTTGAAGGCAAACGGGCCAATCCGCGCGCCAAACCGCCTTTTCCACAAGTTGCCGGATTATGGGGCAAACCGACCATAGTCAACAACGTCGAAACTTTTTGCTGCCTGCCCCACATCATCAATTTTGGCCCTGACTGGTTTAAGTCATTAGGGCGCTGCAAAGATGCAGGCACCAAAATTTTTGGCGTCAGTGGCCGGGTTAAAACCCCCGGTTTGTGGGAGCTGCCCATGGGCACGCCAATCCGCGAATTAATTGAAGTTCACGCCGGCGGTATGTGTGACGATTACAAGCTTAAAGGTTTTTTACCCGGCGGCGGTTCAACCGACTTTTTAACCGAAGAACACCTCGACACCCCGATGGATTACGACGAAATTGGCAAAGTTCGCAGTCGTATGGGCACCGGTACCATCATCGTGCTCGACGACAAATATTGCCCGATTGAAATGGTCATTAATCTGGTTAAGTTTTTCGCTCAAGAATCCTGTGGCTGGTGTACACCGTGCCGCGAAGGATTACCTTGGGGCGTCGAAATACTCGAAAAAATCGAACAGGGCCGAGGC
>JABSOG010001320.1 GCA_013216025.1 Algicola sp.
ACTAGGTTTTTTACCCCGTTTAGCGCTTTGGTGCTGAGCTGTGGCGGTGCCTCTACCACTTCTTGTAAAAGGCCTGGCAATTGGTTAAGCGCTAGGTTTAATGTCTCGTTATTGCTCCAACGAGCGGTCAATTGCAGCAAGGCTGACAACGTGGCCAAATAGCTCTTGGTTGCGGCGACTGATTTTTCTTCGCCTGCCAGTAACGGCACTACGGTGTCGACCATTTGCGCCAGTGGTGACTCTTTGTCGTTGACCAAGGCAACACAATAAGCGCCTTGTTCTTTGGCCATTTTAGTCTGGGCCAAAATGTCTGGGCTGCGACCCGATTGCGAGATCACAATGACCAAAGCGCCTTTGAGTTTTAATGATTTGCCATAAACACTGGCAACAGACGGCGCGGCGGCAAAAGTTGGCACACCAGTTTCGATTTCAATCAGGTATTTGGCGAACACACCGGCGTGATCAGATGAACCACGGCCGACGATCATTACAAATGGCGGGGCCAGTTCTCTTAATTTTGCGCCAAGTTTTTCGGTGATGGCGCTGTTAACTTCTAACTGCTCGGCGATACGCAAGGGCGTTTCGGCGGCTTCGAGTTGCATTAAAGTTTGGCTATTGGCCTTGTTATCAAATTCTTGGTTCACTGCTAACATATTATGCCTCTGCGGTCATTTTTGCTGATTTTTGGTTCGCTGCCATTTGTTCTTGGGCAAAAAAGATTGCCCCCATCTCGGGCGGTGCCAAAGGTGCCGACAAACGTTGTGCGACTTCTTTATCTAACCAGGGCATCAATCGTGGCGACAAACCGCCAATAATCGACATCCGTCCTGGATTGGTTTGCCATAATTTGCGCGCCAACTCACTGATGTAAGCCGCGCCGTCTTTGACGATATTAATGGCAACTTGGTCGCCCTCATCGACCGCATCAAATACGGTGCGGGCGAGCTTGGCGAAAAATCCAGATTTTTGACCACTAATGGCGGTCACCAATTCTAAATCATTGCGGCAACCGAGCACTTCGCTGACTTTTTCGGTCAATACGGTGGCATCAGCCAAACCGTCCATCGCCAGCAATACATGCTCAACTGCGCTAAATCCTAACCAGGCACCACTGCCTTTGTCGCCGTGTGGGAACCCATGAGCGCCCACGACCAGCGGTTTGTCGCCACTGTCTGAAAATCCACAAGAGCCGGTGCCGGTGATGATCACTGCGCCGTCTTGTCCTTGATGTGACCCCAAACAAGCGATGTGCAGGTCGGTGGTCAAATACATGACTTTAAATGGATGCTGCCAATTGGACACCCGGTCATACAGGTGCGGCAGGTTAACCCCGGCCAAACCCACACCGGCCACCAATTGGCTGATGGTGTTGGGTGATAACTCGGCGTCAATCAATGCCTTTTGGGTTGCCGAGATCACCGAGTCAATACTTTGTTCGAATCCATGGTAAGGATTGCCCGGACCGGAAACACCAGTACCCAGTATTTTATCTTGCTGGTAGATGATTGCGCGGGTTTTGCTGCCGCCGCCATCAATACCCAAAAATAGCGGTGCCGGTTCCAGTGCTTGTTGCATCATGTTGACAATCCTCTAACTCTTTTCCGTTGACGACAAATACTCTTTGGCGTCACTATTTATACGATTGAATTTATCTTAACAGCTAATGACAGCGTTGTCATTTATAAATTCAGCTTTTTTGTTTTTATTTATTTCACCTTGTATCTATCGCTAAGCGCTGCGTAAGGTGGGCAATCTTTTCTGCCCACGCGTTGCTCGTCGGTTGTCACCAGCCCTTATGCGTCCTGCCTAGGTGCTGTGTGTAAC